>CALLLR010000019.1 GCA_938008185.1 uncultured Saprospiraceae bacterium | reverse complement strand
CTTTTTCTTTAAATCAGCCTGATCTGTAAAATCTGCCACGAGAAAATCGTGGTCTTGCCGGTCAGCGATAATGGCCAGTTCATTGACCGTGTCACTGAGTGCCTCTGCACTACGAGAAACGATGGTGACATTGGCACCAAGCAAGGCTAGTTCGATGGCTGTAGCCTTGCCAATTCCTTTGCTACCGCCACAGACCAGGGCATTTTTTCCGGATAGATCTAAATTCATTTTTTCTGTTTGTACTTATCAGTTGATAAAATATTTCTAATTTAGGGGTTTGTTCTGAGTAGCAAAGGTAAGGAAGTTGAGTAAGAACTGTCGTGCTTATAAGGTGTAATTAAATAGATGAGCGGAATTAATTTTTAATGAATAAAGACAAAATATACTTTGCCTCAGATTTCCACCTTGGATCGGATGGAAAACTGACAAGTCGGGAGCGGGAAAAGCAAATTGTACGCTGGCTGGAGATGATTCGAGTAGATGCGGCGGCGATCTATCTGGTCGGTGATATATTTGATTTTTGGTTTGAATATAAAACGGTAGTGCCCAGAGGATATATCCGTTTTTTTGGCAAACTAGCAGAACTACGTGACGAAGGAATTGAGATTGTTTTCTTTACGGGAAACCACGATATGTGGATGTTTGATTATTTTGAAAAAGAACTGGATATTCCGATATACCGGGAACCCATTACGCGACAAATAGGAACTAAAATTTTTTTTATCGGCCACGGGGACGGTCTCGGCCCCGGAGATTACGGGTATAAATTTCTAAAAAGAGTACTATCCAATTCTTTTTGTCAGTGGCTGTACGCACGCCTTCATCCAAATTTTGCCCTTTGGTTGATGCAGTTTTCTTCCGGTAAAAGTCGGGAGATGGAACACGGTATTCCGGCTTTTAAGGGGAAAGACAAAGAATGGCTAGCGATTTTTGCCAATACTTACAGTGCGGACCCTATGATTGATTACTTTATCTTTGGACACCGACATTTAACCATTGATTGTACGCTAAATCAGCAATCGGGGCGTTATATAAACCTTGGAGAGTGGCTACACAGTTGTTCTTACGCGGTATTTGACGGAAAAAAATTAGATATTAGATTTTTTGAAAATGAGCATGGAAAAATTATTGAGGTTTAATTTTTTGGGAATATTGGTTGGGGGATTACTGCCGCTGTTGGTTTTAGGACAGTCGGCATCCAAACCCCTGGACTATAAGTTGTTGCATACATTAGAAATCTCTTCACCCGTATTTACTACCGATCAACTGCGCAATGTCTATACCGTTACGAAAACGAATGAGGTCATAAAATATACGCCGCAGGGACAGATACAATTTCGTTACAATAACAATACTTTGGGAAATCTGACTTTTATAGATGCGACCGATCCATTCAATTTATTATTATTTTATCCGGATTTTCGTCGGGTAATTCTATTAGATAGAACGTTGAGCGAAACGGGTGCGTTTGATCTATTTAATTTGGATGTGATTGATGTGCCAGCAGTTGGTATTTCCAGTGATAATAATCTATGGATTTATGATGATTTAAAGTTTAATCTAAAAAAAATAGACCGAAATGGAAGGGTGCTACAAGAGAGCAATAATATTAGTCTGGTGCTGGGAAAAACCCTGGAGCCGAATTTTATTTTAGAGCGCGACAACGGATTATATGTCAATGATCCCGAAATCGGGATTTTGGTTTTTGATTTATTTGGTAATTATAGCAGGAGAATTGATGTGAAAGGGCTTGTACAATTTCAGATCATTGACGAGCAGTTGATTTATTGGCAAAATGGAGCGCTCCATGTTTTTAATTTAAAATCACTACAAACGCGTTCAATGGATTTACAATTGTCATCTAATGAAGAGCAACTGGTACGTATTGAAAAAGACCGACTCTACGTAAGAACCGGTCCTTTTCTGAAAATTCATCAGATTAATACCAAATCAGAATAGAAATTTTAATGACAATTAAATCGTCATAATATCCTTCTCTTTTGCTTCAATGGTTTTACCAATCTTAGCGTTGAAACTTTCCACAGATTCCTGCACCTCATTTTCTTTTCTTTTACCCTGATCCTCCGGGTAGCCATCTTTGACTGCTTTTTTGATAAAATCCATTGCTTTTTGGCGGTGGTTTCGGATAGAAACTTTCGCCTCTTCGCCCAGAGCCTTTGATTTTTTAACCAGGTCTTTTCTGCGTTCTTCCGTTAATGGTGGAATATTTAAGATCACCATTTCCCCATTATTTTGTGGTGTTATGCCAAGGTTGGCTTCAAAAATGGATTTTTCAATGGGGCCGATCATCGGTTTTTCCCACGGTTGAATACTGAGGGTTCTGGAATCAGAAAGAATGATATTGGCTACTTGATTTAGTGGTGTAGGCGATCCATAGTAATCGACCATCAGGCCATTCAACATGGAAGCAGAGGCTTTACCCGCACGAACTTTGAGCAACTCGTTTTCGAGATGTTCGATCGTTTCGTGCATTCCTTTCTGCGCCTTTGCAATAGTTTCTATTACTTCTTCGTGCATAATAGTTATGATTTAAAAATTGTATTTAATAATTCCTTTGCGAACTTCAATCTGTTTATCTTCTACCAATTTATTAATAATTTGGTCAGCCTGTCCATCGTCATCCTCAATTCCCTGATGAAAGAGCGCAATATAGTCTCTCAATAAGATTACTTCTGCCGGACGATTACCGGTGTACTGTAGTCGTTGTACGGTTTCCAGCGCTTTACTTTCGATATCCTCTTTGCTAGCGACCGTGGAAGACTGAGTAGAGACCGTGGTACTGCGGGAATTGCCTTCTTTTGATTTAGAGGCGCTACTTTCGCTGAGATCAATTTGTAGATCACTATCTGTTTCATATTCTTCTGCTTCCTCATCTAAAAGGTAAGCCTCTTCTTCGTATTCTTCGGTTTCAAGTTCTGCTTCTGTTTCTTCGATTGTAACTCGCAGGCAACTTCTTCCACCCTGGTTAATAAAGTCAATGACAGGATCCAGATTTGTGGAACCGGATAAGAGCGCGAATTCAATTTCTTCGTTCAGTTTTTCATCTAACTTTCCCAATAAAAAAGAGAGATGAAATTCCAGTGAGCCATTATCGGTGGCTTTGACGACAATCCATTTTGCATTCTTTCCCATTCGTTGCATGGCTAGAACCAGCGGAAAAGGAATTTGTTGTTCCTGTGATCGAATCAGTACGAAAAGTTTATCACAAACTTTTTCAAGCTTTTCAAAACTAATGTGTTGCAGGGTCTTAAATTCGGTAAAGACAAATCGTTTTTTCTTGGTACTCATAGTGTTTTTTGGAGCTATAAAATTGGGATATCCCTTCCTGTTAGCAGGTACCAGGTTTGCAAAAAGCATTCCTAACGTCCTGATTTTTATAGTTAAATGATAAAAAGAGTTTCTGTCGATTTTTGGGATGCTAAGTTATATTAAAAACAGCGGGGATCAAAATAAAACCCTAAAAACTGATTGCTCAACTTTTAGGGTTTTAGATTTTCATTAATATTTCAACCCAGAATATTCGTGAAAAAGAATATGCTATCGATTGCTGCCCGCGTAACGGAAAATCAGATAAACCAGAATTACCAGAGAAGATAAAGCAGCAGAAACGTAAGTCATTGCGGCCCACCAAAGTGCGTCTTTGGCTCCTTCCTGTTCTGCTCCGGCAGTAGCTCCACTTTCATCCAGCCAGACCAGCGCTCGCTTACTTGCGTCAAATTCGACGGGTAGTGTAACAAAGGCAAACAAAGCAGTTACAGCAAAAGCAATGATTACGGCGAGTAGTAATTGTGGAATGGTACCAGCCATCATTAAGGCAATCATTAATCCATATCCCTGAGCAATAGAAGCTACTTTTACTACCGGTACTAATTTAGAGCGCAAAGTTAAAAAGGAATAAGCTTCTGCGTGCTGAACGGCGTGCCCACATTCGTGTGCCGCAACGGCAGCAGCGGCAACGTGGCGACCATCGTGTACATCCGGACTTAAAGAAACGGTCTTGGTAACGGGATTGTAGTGGTCCGTTAAGACTCCCTGACCACGGACAATTTTTACATCACTAATCCCATAAAATGCCAACATTTCAGCGGCGATATCTCTTCCACTTTGTCCTTTTCTTAAAGGTACTTTACTGTATTGGGCAAATTTTGCTTTTAAACGACCACTAACTGCCGCGCCGATCATGGTCATAACCCCAGCAATTGCGTAATAAATCATATAATCCATGCTAAACATAAGCTATCTTTTTTTATTGTGAATATTAAAATTTTAATCTAAAGAGTATGCTGTTATAATATTAATAACTTCTTCTATTACTAATCTGACCGTAAATTGTTCTTGAAGTCACATAATAATAGTGGTCAAATAATAAGATACCAGTTTATGACTGGCTTTTTTGGGTTAATATTTCGTTAAAAAGCTTCGTGATACCTCGGCTAAGCATACCGACCGCTAGCGGTTGCTTTACTTGAATGTCCTAGACATTCACCCTATCGGAATCGTTCAGTCATTTTTTAACATTAATCAGGTATTAGGTGTTCGTTAAAAGGATGATTTTTTAGTTGATGACCGCAAAACCGGTATATTTTTGTAACGCCTCGGGTATTTTAATGCCTTCGTCCGTTTGATTATTTTCCAATAAAGCCGCTACAATTCGGGCCAGGGCCAGTGCGCTGCCATTGAGGGTATGAGCGAGCTGCATTTTTTTATTATCGTCGCGGTAGCGTAGTTTTAGTCGGTTGGACTGGAAGGTTTCAAAATTAGAGACAGAGCTGACTTCCAGCCATCTTTTTTGTGCTGCGCTGTAGACTTCAAAGTCGAAAGTTAGCGCAGACGTAAACCCTAAATCACCACCACAGAGTCGTAAAATTCGGTAAGGAAGTTCGAGTTTTTGTAGTAATCCTTCCACGTGGCTGATCATTTCCATTAGTGTATCGTAAGATTTATCTGGGTGTTCAATTTGTACAATTTCTACTTTATCAAATTGATGGACCCGATTGAGGCCACGGACCTCTTTTCCGTGCGCACCCGCTTCGCGACGAAAGCAGGGAGTGTAACCTGTTAACTTGATCGGAAAATCTTTTTCGTCTAAAATTACGTCGCGATAAATATTGGTAATGGGAACTTCAGCCGTAGGAATCAGATAGAGATCATCTTTTTCCATATAGTACATTTGTCCTTCCTTATCAGGTAGTTGTCCCGTTCCTCTGGCACTGGCT
>CALLLR010000018.1 GCA_938008185.1 uncultured Saprospiraceae bacterium | reverse complement strand
CAGGACGGAATGACGAGCACGGAAATTTTATTAAGTACGGCGAATTGCGATAGCGTAATTATTACTACGACGTTTGTTTTATCGAATACACCAGTGACCGAAAATATTTTGGAAATAACCTGTGATGCCTCGCAGGATGGAATGACGAGTACAGAAACGATATTAGGAGTCACGGGTTGTGATAGTTTGATTTTAAATATGACGTTGGTTTACACTTCTCCGATTACACAGGACTTGACGGCGTCGACTTGTGACCCGACGCAGGACGGAATGACGAGCACGGAAATTTTATTAAGTACGGCGAATTGCGATAGCGTAATTATTACTACGACGTTTGTTTTATCAAATACACCAGTGACCGAAAATATTTTGGAAATAACTTGTGATGCCTCGCAAGATGGAATGACGAGTACAGAAACGATTTTAGGAGTGACGGGCTGTGATAGTTTGATTACCACCACAACGCTGGTTTATACGGCGCCGATCATTCAAAATGAAAATACAATCACCTGTGATCCTACGCAAGCCGGAAATACGACAACGATCAATATTATTAATTCAATGGGTTGCGATAGTATCATTATAATTACCACCGCCGTGCTCGTCGAAACCGTTACCACCAATCTGTTTGAAACCTCGTGTGATCCTGCGGACGTAGGGACCGTTTCCGAAATGCTAATGGGCCATCAGGGGTGTGATAGTTTGGTCATTACCGAGACTACGCTTTCAGATATAAATCTTTGTTCTGTCGAAGCAGTTATATCCACTACTTTAATTAGCTGTGGAGATTCGGAAGGTAATATCAGTGTTACCGTCAACGCAGGAACGGGACCATTTATCATATTCTGGGAATCGAATTCCACGGGGCCTTTGGGATCTTTTGAAATAATTAACCGGGGAGATACCGAAATGATTACGGGACTGGCACCAGGAATTTATAATATAACGGTTGTCACAGCCAACGGACTTGAGTGGGCGGAATCGATTTCATTGGAGCAAGAAGAAGGTTTCTTCGTCTCTCTGATCCCCGATCAGGCAGCAAATGGTTTGGAATTGACCTGTGCCGACTCAGAGGACGGAAGTATTCAAACCGAAATCACTGGCACGGCTAGTCTTCCCTTAAGCTACGAATGGTCGAACGGACAAACGGATGAAATATTAGTAAATGCGGTCGCTGGAATGTACACCTTAACGGTAACGGATGCCGCTGGTTGTACCGCTACCGGAATGGCTGCGATTAATGGACCTGCACCGATTGAACTGGTATTAGAATCAGCAGATTTGACCTGTTTTGAGGAAAATGATGGGGTTGTACTGGTGGACACTGTAATTGGAGGATCAGCCCCTTACGAATTTATTCTCACCGATCAGTCTGTCGGTACCAATACTGCCTGGTTTAATTTATCACCAGGTGATTATGGCGTTACTGTTACGGACGAAAACGGTTGTAGTGGGAGTGAAATAACTACCGTCAACACCCCCGATGAAGTTCTGGCAGATTTGGGACCAGATCAGGAAATTTCACTGGGAACATTTATTAACCTGAACTTAACGACGAATGTGCCGGCCAATAATTTAGATACAATTATCTGGCTTGGACCAGATTTGGAAGATTGTGACAATTGTACGCGGCAGGAGATATTACCCTTTTTTAATACCAGTTACCAGGCAATTGTAACCGATACGAATGGTTGTACGGGGTTTGACGAAATAAATATTCGGGTAATCAAGGATCGGGCGGTGTATATCCCCAATGTATTTTCCCCTAATGAGGATGGAACGAATGATCGCTTTTTTATTAGTACCAATGAGGAGGCGGTGGAAATTTTAGAATTAAATATTTACAACCGTTGGGGTGCTATGGTATTTTCTAATCGTAATTTTCCACCAAACAATCCTGGATTAGGCTGGAATGGTTTATTTAAAGGAAAAGAAGTCAATCCGGATGTGTATGTTTACTATACCAGCATTCGATTTTTAGATGGAGCAGAGAAAATGTATAGCGGAGATATTACGGTATTGAAATAATTTTATTCACTTAAAATCATGTTAAAACCATCTTTTCTATTGTATTAGCAAATCAGATTTCAGAACTTAGACCCAAACTATAAGCTATGAAATTTAAAACCCTAATCTACCTTACGTTATGCTTGTTTTTTATTGGTCAACCTAAAATAAGCCATGGACAAGTAAATGTCTTTTTCGATTTGTTATACGAACTGAATTTTATCTTTGGATTCGAAGGAGAGCCTCGTGCCGCGGATACCGATTTTACCAATTATCCTTATGACCTTTACGATGATGGTCGCTATCGTCCCTTTGGGGAACCCGGACGTGGCATCAGTACCAAAGCACAACTTTTACTGCAAAGTAATGAGAGAGATCTTTTTGGTGGACTGGCCCAAATTCAATTTTCTCCGATTTCTATTATAACCTTAGATCTTAATCACCGCCAGCTTTTTGTCGGGGAAGATCTTCCGGAATCTGAGAAAATCGGCATAACCAATTTTACTTTTCAATATAATAGATTGCGAAGTCGACGGTTCAATCTATGGTGGGATCTAGGTATTTCCCGCTTCGAAGAACGGGACGAATCGGATTGGGGGATAAGTGGTGGAGCAGGACTTTCCTGGTTTTTTAAACAACCACTGAGTCTGCATACGGGCTATCGGTTTCACCAATTTCTAGATTCGGGGGAGGGGCTTTCCAGTTTTAATATAAGACTACAATTACACTTAAACAGATATTTTATCTCCGCTGGTTACCAAAATTTAGGAAACCGAATATCGGCGAATACCTGGTTGATGGGAGGTGGTGTTTATTTTTAGTCAACTAATGCAACTATATTTGTGTTTTAGTTGTCTCTGATAGTGTTCATTGGTATAAGTGCCTGAACAAATATATCTTTGTATTGCCAAAATTAAAAACAAGTGAAACTCAGTTATCTTCTTTTCCTTATTAGTTTATTGTTGCCAATATTTACTTTAGGCCAGGAACTTGCCCAGGATACCCTCCAGAAAAAGAAGAAACAGAGTTTATTCTCTTTGATGGAATATCAGGAAGTCATGCCGGTTACGATATGTGCAGACATTACCAGTATGATAGAGGAAAAATTTGATCAAAAAGAACGGGTTGGATTATTCAATTTTACGGATAGTCTTGGAGAAGAATTCACGCTTCCCATTCGGTTGGAAGCCAGGGGTAAGACCCGTTTGGTCCGATGCGATGTACCACCCGTAATGGTTTATTTTGACAAACCAGCATTGAAAGAGCAAAGAGTTAAAGACTATCCCAAGCTAAAAGTGGTGGTCCCTTGTTTTCAGGATAGCCTTGCCGAAGACCTTTTATACCGGGAATTATTGGTCTATAAACTATATTCACTAGTTTCAGATTATCATTTCAGGGTACAGGCCGCCGAGCTGACTTGTCTGGATCAAATAAGTCGGGATACGACCCATATTCTTCCCGCTTTTTTTATTGAAAGTGATAAAGAATACAGAAAAAGAACAGATACCGAAGAAGTCAACGAATTTAGTATCAACTGGTCTGATCTTGATCCCGAACAAGCACAGATTACGGCGGTCTTTCAATATATGATTAGTAATACGGACTGGAAAATTGACCACCAGCATAATCTAAAGTATTTTAGAAATGACAAGGATGAGGATGCCCCTTTGGTGTTGTTGCCTTATGATTTTGATTTTAGCGGATTGGTTAATGCAAACTACGCTAAACCAAATCCTGACTATCTGCAGGAGTCTGTACGCCAGCGAATTTACCTTGGCAAAAAAAACAAATTTCTGAATAAAACCATTCAACTTTTTAGAGATAAAGAGGCCGCGATTCTAGCGGCTGTAGAGGAAGATCCTAACCTTTCGGAGGGCAGCAAAAAAGATATAAAATCTTTCCTGACGCCCTTTTTTGAATGTCTGAAAAAGAAAAGAAAAAGAAAGAGAGCTTTTAGAAATTTTGAACAATAGTCAATTTAATACTCCTGATTAATCCGCATTTTTAGTTTTTTCTTATAATCTTCAATGGCCCAGTCGCGGAAGTTTTTAGTGCTTTTGCAAATGCAATAACAGTAGCGACGCACGCGGTCCGAAATATCTTCGTGTAAAGCCTTGGTCAATTTAAGCGCCTCCGGAAAAGTCTCGGCATTCTCCACAATCAGTTCCACGTGTTGCTCCAGCGAACGATCCAGAATAACCGCCGAACGGTGTCCTTCCGCCATCACTTTTTTATTTTCTGCTTCAATATCAAAATCTACGTGTTTGGATTTTTTAAATAGTACCCGAATCTCTTCCGGCATATTATATTTGAAATTTCTTTCAATATCCTGATCAGAGATAATATTGTCCAGAAAATAATTTGGATTCCGGAAAATTTTCAACCAGTCAACTTCCGCATCCCACAGCCCAAATCGAGCCGCATTATTTCCCAGATCAATTACCTGAAAAGTTTTCTTGCCTGGAATAACTCGCGAACCACGACCAATCATTTGATAGTATAAACTCAGGGAGCGAGTCGCCCGATTCAGAATAATGGTATTGATGGTCGGTTCATCAAATCCGGTCGTTAGAATTCCCACCGAAGTTAAAATGGCGTTTGGCGTTTTCTTAAACCACCTTAAAATATCCTTTCGTTGTTGTTTGGAATAGGTATTGTCGAGATGGCGAACATCGTAGCCTGCGGCCTGAAACGTTTCGTAAACGTGACGAGAAGTGTTAATCCCCGCGTTAAAAATCAGCGTTTTCGTATTCAGCGCCTGCTGTCGGTAAGCGTAGAGGAGCTTGCTCTGCATCGCCGCGTTGGAATAAAGTTCTTCGGAAGATTTGATGGTATAATCACCATTAATCCCCGTCTTAAGAGAACCCAGCCGGACGTCAAAACTATACGTGGTGGCCTTGGCCAGGAATCCACTTTCAATGAGCGAAGGAATTGATTTTCCGAGAATCAATTCATCGTAAGAGTCCTTCATGGGTAACTTGGCATTGCTACTAAGTGGGGTAGCCGTCACTCCCAGAATGAAACATTTATTAAAAAACTTAAATAATTTACGGAATGAGTTGATATGTGCTTCATCAATGACGACCAAACTTACATCTTCCATCGTAAACTTTTCGTCGTTGAGTCGGTTGTTGAGCGTTTCTACCATCGCTACAAAACAACTGAATTTATCCTTGTCTGGTAGCTCCTTTATCTTGCTGTTAATTACCTTGTTAGTGACTTCAAAGCTATCTAACATCCGGCTCGTTTGTCCGCAAAGCTCAATTCGGTGGGTTAGAATCAATACCTTATTACCAGTTTGCTCAATATACCGTCGGGCAATTTCAGAAAAAACAACGGTCTTACCACCACCCGTAGGCAACTGATAAAGTAAGTTATGGTCTTTCGGACAATTGGCAAATCGTTCAAAGATGAGATTTAAATCCTCTTTCTGGTAATCGTAGAGTTGCTTTCTGGTTTCACTTTTCGGCGTAATATCTTGCTCCATCCCGTATGTATTTCTTAATAACGTTGTAGAAAAAAATCTCACAAAGATAGCACTATTTAAGAGTTCATGGTGGAGCAATCGTATTTTTTTTTAATTTAATTTAAAAGAAAATCTAGTTAGGACAATTTTTAGCTTGATTCTAAGCCTTTTTTACTTTTCTCTTGTAGTTTTTTGGATTGCTTTTCAAAAAATTCAATGAAGTGATATCGGGCATAACTAAAGTAAGAAGCAAAAAGCTATGGTGTTCAATTTATAAAAAAAGCGCAAGGTCGGATCTTTTGTCAAAGCAGGAACTATTTTGTTTACGAGCAAAATTCTGTCAAGAAAGCTTGTTCATAAAATTTGTAACAAAAATTAACGTGTAATCGTCAATAAGGCAAGATGGAAATGAAAACCTACAAAGAATCCGTATTGCCCCTCAAAAACCAACTTTATCGGTTGGCCCTGCGGATTGTGGGAAGAGAAGATCGCGCTCAGGATGTGGTGCAAGAAGTGCTGATCAAGGTTTGGGAAAAAAGAGAAGAACTAACGGAGGTAAATAATCTTTCTGGATACTGTGTACGGATGACGCGCAATCTGGCGATTGACAAAACCAGAAGTCGTCATCATCAATCCACCACCGCGTTGCATCAGGTACAGCATTTTGTAGCCCCGTCGCCGACGCCCTACGAAGCGACCGCGGAAAATGACACTTTTAAAGTGGTCAGAACGATTATTAAAAAATTACCACCGGTCCAACGGGAGATTTTTGAGCTGAGAGATTTTGAAGGATTGAGTTACAAAGAAATAGCGGAGACAACGGGGCAGTCCATGAGTCAGGTCAAAGTCTACTTGTCGAGGGCGCGTTATAAAATAAAAACAGAATTAATTGCTGCTTATGACAACCATAGATAGTTTATTAGAAAAATACTGGGCGGGCGAAACCTCGCTGGAAGAGGAGACGCAATTACGGAAATATTTTTCCAGCGCAACCGTTACGGAGCAACATCGCCCCTTTGCCGCTTCTTTTATCTATCAGGAAAAAATAACCAATGCTACCTTACCCGATGATTTTGCGGAAGCGCTGATCGCCAAAATTGAGCACCGCCAAAATACGGCCATCCTAAAACCAATAGCGCAGTATCGCAGTTGGCTGACGGTCGCTGCCGCCGTACTTTTTTTGCTGACGGCGGGGATTTTATTATTAAAAAAACCAGGACCTGCAAACAATCTGGCCGATACCTGCCTGCCGGACAGGCAGGTTCCACATTTGATTATTAATGGTGAAATATATCATTCTGCTACCGAAGAAGAAGCCTATCAATTAACCAGACAGGCTTTATTACTGGTATCTTCCAAAATGACCAAAGAGTCGAAAGCTACTATAAAATCATTGAAAAAAATAGAAAATATGTCTCCAGAAAACTGGGGAAAATAAATTACTTTTTGCTCGTTGGCCAACTGTTAAATTGCTGACCGACCGGCCTTAAAAGTATTTCCAAAAAAAGACAGTTTAATAACATTAAAAAAATTAAATTATGAAAAAGATATTTGTTTTTTGTTCGTTTACGTGTTTTCTGATCTGTTCGGTCCAAGCGCAGAACGACGCGATCAATCGCTATTTTGAATCGCAGATTGAAAATGAGATTTTTACCTCCGTTTATGTCAGTCCCAAACTGATCGAAATCGTTTCAGAAATTGATTTGCAAGCTTTTGATGACGAAGATATGAACGGCAACGAAGCGGCCATGATCGAAGAAGTACTGCAACAACTCAAAGGTTTAATGCTCCTGAAAACGGAGGTGGATCCAATGGTACACTACAAAGAAGTTTTGGGGGAGTTTTCTAAACAAAATGCGGGATTTGAGCTGCTCCTTTCGGTGCGGGATAAAGGAAATAATGTAAAAATATGGACTCAAACCGCTGGCGATAATACGATTCAGGAACTTCTGTTATTAGTAGGCGGAAATGACGAGATGATCCTGCTAAGTTTGACCGGAGATATTGATTTGAAAAAGATATCTCGGCTGGCAGGTAATGTCGATATCGATGGAATCGATTATTTAGATAACCTCGATAAAGCCCAACAGTAGATTCGTAAACTACTTCTACTTATGCCAATCAGGATTTGAATCTTAGATAGAAGTTTATCTGGCTATTGGAGCATAGAAGATGGTACGACCAAGTGTGTAGGCTCCGATCCCTACGGATTCGCTAATGATCATTAGCTCAGGCATGGTGGACCTTGTGTTCCTAATTAATTCGACTTTATTCTAAAATGATTTCTATTCGATTTCTTTACAAACCATTCAGAACCAAACCCTAATGAAAAAAATAATCTACCCGCTCATACTCGTATTTATCTTTTGTTCTATCTCCATAGCACAGGCGGGTGGTGATCCAGTCAAAAAGTTTTACAGAAAACACAAGCACAAGGACCATGTTTTTAACATTACGCTTCCGGAGGTGTTAACGCGTACCTGCGTTGGAATTGCCAGGATTTTTACCAAGGATGAGGAGGCCAAAGAAGGATTAAAACTGGCCAAAAAGATGAAGGGAATTCGGGTGCTCGTAGATAATGGAAATCAAGTGGCGAAAGCGGCAGGAAAAGAATTGATCCGGGACCTGGAATCCAAGGGCCATATGGAAAGATTGATTTCGGTTCGCGAAAACGGGAGTCATATTGTAATTATGGGCCAGATTAAAGGAGAAAAGATCAAAAAAATTGTGGTGGTTACTTTTGCCGAAGGTCAGTTTACGATGGTCGCCGCAAAAAGTCGCCTGAAAATAAAACACGTCAACCAGCTGATAAAAGTCTTGCAGAAAAAACAAGAGAAAGGTCAAAATCAAAAAGAAAAAGAAACGAAGATCCTAGTGCCTCGGGCATAAATTAATTGAGCATATGGACTGGTAATTTTAAATCTGCTCTGCGTTAGAAAATTCCTCATTATGCTACGGCATAACTCCGGATTTTCTGCCTTGATCAGCTGTAAAATTACTGCCTCCATAA
>CALLLR010000017.1 GCA_938008185.1 uncultured Saprospiraceae bacterium | reverse complement strand
ATAAAAACCTTTACTTTTCCAATTTCATTCAATACGTACGCGATCTTTTTTCCGTCAGGACTTAACTTTAAATTACTAACGGGAAGCTTACGACGGTTCTTAATCTCTACCTTTCTTCCTTTGGGCTTTGCTAATCCTTTGGTTTCCGTCTCGTAACGCTTTTCATAAAACTCGTACCAGTTATTGAGTGATTTTTCGTAAGTATCCCCCAGGACGAAGGCATAACCACTTTCGATGCTGCGGTTTATTCGGGTAAGATAAAGCAGGTTTGAAACTACCGATTTACCATAGTTTTGACTAATAAAATACCACATGGAGTGCCCCGCTAATTTTGGATATTCGTCTGCGAAATTTTCAAATTTTTTATATCTTTTGGATAAAAATATCTCGCGCATCCGGTCATCATAATGGACATTCCAGGTTTCACCTGCATAACTGACCAGTCCCTCTTTAAACCACTGTGGCAAATTGAGCATCACTGCGTTTTGGACAATCTCCTGAAGATTGGCGCCAAACATCATGGCGTTCAGATAGGCAGAAGCTACTCCTTCGCGGACCGAACGACGCAAGTTATTATGATTTCCATCAAAATAAACGAAGATTTTGTTACCAACAATTTTGGTTTTACCACCCGTATTAAAAAATACTTCCTCACTACCTATATTACTTTGTTTTATATCTGTCAAATCTTTATAAACGATGATATCAATTTTATCATTCATCCGATGCTCCAGAATACGCTGGATATCCATAAAATCTTTTTCAGCTATTTGGACAACCGCTTGCCCGATAGCTCTTCCTTCTCCGTACCAGTAGGTAACAAAATTTTCACTTTCATACATGGCCCATTCCTTGAAATCTTCGTGAAACTGCACTCGATTTTTACCAAACTCTACCTGGGAGGTTTGTGAAAACGAAGCACCAACGAGGAGAAAAAAACAAAAACCTGTAATAAAAATTTTAAGATTTTGCATAAAAAAGGTTTAGTATTGTGGGCAGAACGCTACTCAAGCAATTCAAGATACAAAAGATTTGACAAATCAAAATGCCCAGAACTGACAGAATCTTTATATTTAACGATTTAACTCACTTTATATTTAATAAAACGCAATCTAATGGCGGTTGTTTCCAAACTTACTTTCAATCCTTTTCAAGAAAACACTTATATCGTTTCAGACGAAACCGGCGAGTGTATCATATTTGATCCTGGCTGTTATACGCAAAAGGAACGCGAAGAATTAAAAAATTTCATTAGTGAAAACGAATGGACGCCCGTCCGACTGATCAATACGCATTGTCATTTGGACCATATTTTTGGAAATGCTTTTGTCGCAGAAACGTACGGTTTGGAACTGGAAATACACCGTGGCGAACTACCGGTTTTGGAGTCGGTTCCTCAAGTCTGTCAGATGTACGGGATTCAACTTCCCCAACCTTCTCCGGAGCCCGGAAAGTTTATTGAGACCGGAGATACCATTCTATTTGGAAATACATCTTTAAAGGCATTATTTACGCCAGGTCATTCTCCTGCTAGTTTATCTTTCTATTGCGAAGCGGATAAATTTATCATTGCGGGGGACGTTTTATTTTTCCAAAGTATTGGCCGCACCGATTTGCCGGGTGGCGATATGGCGACTTTGTTAGGCAGTATTAAGGATCAGTTATTTCCGCTAGGAGATGAGGTAGCCGTTCATCCTGGACACGGTCCGGATACTTCGATTGGTTACGAAAAACAGCATAATTTATTTTTGCAGTAAAGACTTGTGAAAGGTATCAATGATGGTTTTCAACATTACGAAGAGGTATTCCCGCCCTTCATCTGTAATGAGGTTTTCTTCGTCCTCTTCCAAGGCATCTTCCGCAAAAGCTAATAAATCTTCCTGAGGATAATTTTCAAAAAATACCGTAATCCTATCCCGGAATTCTTTCCCTTTTGTTTCCGTAAGAATTGTAAAATTTTGTTCTTCTATTTCGGTGAGCATCTCTAAGCCTAGTAGTCTGGGCGCTGGTTCCACCGAGTTGACAGAAGTCACGATAACGGAGGTAGCGAAAAACAGAAAGTCTTTTTCTTCATTGGAAAAAGCAGACGTAGTTTCGGAGCTGAGATAAGCCACCAGAAAGGGTTGAGCGTCCGCCAATTCTTTAATCGCCTCATCAAGTGAATCCGATACACTCAGCGCTTCAATACTTTGATCAATAACAGATTCAGGAATAAATTTCATAGCAGAGATTGGTTATATAAAATAGTACACATTGAATTAACGAATACTAACGATTTTCAATTGGGTTTTTACGAATGATGCCCTACTGATTTGTCCTTCAGCAGCATAGGCTCGGTATAACAATCGATTGGCCGTGATTCCCTGCCGTATTAAGGTTTCATAGATGGTTTTGGCACGAATAAAAGCCAATTTTTCTCCCGTACCATCATCGAAAACGCCTATTTCAGCAGAAATATTTTCGTGAGCATTTAAAAAATCAATCATTTGATTAATACTGCTGGAAGATTGTGATTTAAGCACGCCGCTATTTTTTCCGAACCAAATATCTTCGATCAGAAATTTTTGTCCTTTCCGAAAAGGAATTTTCAGTTGGCCCTTTTTCAGTAATAAGGTAGACAACAACAAAGGTTCCTGACGCTGATCAGAGACCGGTGCCGGTGCATCTACTACCGTGGGAGACCATTCTGCGGGTTTGTTTTTGAGGTCTTTTGTCAGCACGGCCTTTTCTTCCTTCGCAAAACGATATTTCAATTCATTGTTAATCTCGGCAGCAGCTAAGTCCCGTAGATCTGCGTAAAGATTTTTTCGAACGAGCGGTTCCATTTTCCGGCGTAGGGCGATGGTAATATCGTTTTCGGGAATGTTAGCTAAGGTAATTTTTTCACCGGATACTTTTCGTAATTCTTTTTTTATTTCCCGGTAAAGTAAGATTCCCTGCTGTCTAAAACGGTACTGTTGGTCTTCGTCCAGATTTTCGGATAAAGACTGCAACAGTTCATTTTCTACCCGTGTGTAAATTTGTTTTTTAATGGTAAGTTTCACAAGGCCTGCTAGTTCTGTTTGGAGTGCCGACCACATTTTTTCTTGCAAATCCGTAAATCCACCACTATACATCATCCGGTCATATTCCTCATCATATACTTGTCCATTACTCACTTCCATGTCCATATATTCCTCATTGTCATTAGTTGACTCAGGCTTGCCGTTGTGTTTATTGAAGCGCCTTTTCATTTCCTCTAGCTCTTGATCTTTAGTTTTATTATTTCTGGTAGTCGATGTAGTAGTCGATTTTCCGTTTACCTGATTAAATTTATTTTTCATCTTTGCTAACTCCGCATCTTCTTCTGTATCTTTTCTGTATATAACTTTACTGTTTTTTTGCTTTTCAATAAACGCTCCACGTAGTATTTCCATTTCTTCTCCTTCTGAAAAAGAATTAGGTATTTCTCTATTCTGAATTTTTTGCTTCCCTAATTGTTCCTTGACATTTTCAAGGTCAATAATCTGCTCATCGATTTTCTGGAGCCGAAGTTGTAGCTTACTATCAGTTCCTCTTTTAGTAATCATTGTTCCTTCTGACAGGGTAGTAAAGTCGTTTATTGATTTTGCAGAAATGTTTTGTTCACTATTTTCTTCGGTTAAATCTATTACTCCACTTCTACCGATCTCACCATCTGCCGCAATAAGATTCTCAGGTAAATCTATTTGATAAATATCATTATTTCCTTTTTTATTTTTTCTACTAAAAACCGCATAAATATTGTCAGCGGCTAAAGACAGTTTTTCGTTATCGGTAACATCATTTATTTCGTTACCTAGGTTTACGGGTTCAGACCAATCCCCCCAGAAATCGCCCTTGCGACGACTGACAAAGAAATCCTGTCCTCCCATTCCACCGTGTCCATTACTTGAAAAATAGAGCGTTTTACCATCTACGGACAAATAAGCACTTGTTTCATCATCACTTGTATTAATCGTCGTTCCGAGGCTGGTCAGTTCCGACCATTTTCCGTTAGTACGCTGATTGGTTACCTGAAGGTCAAAACCCGCATCTGTAGTTTTAATAGCCACTATTATTGTTTTACCGTTTCCACTAATAAATATATGCCGCAGGGGTAAATCTGTCGGCAAGTTGGTATTCAAGCGTTTGGGACGAGACCAACTCCGACCATTTCTTTCAGTAACAAAAATATTATTATTGGCGGTTTGTTCACGACCCATTTTGAGGTATAACTGCCTCCCGTTTTTAGATATACCGATAACTTGATTTTCCTGTCGATTGTTGATAGGTGCACCTAAATTAACGGCCGTACTCCAGCGATCTTCTCCCAAACGCTTACTAACCCAAATGTCCCCCTCGCCCATATTATCACTGTGATTGTGCCGAACAAAATAAAGTGTCTTGCCATCCGCCGAAATCTGTGGCAAAACATCCACCGCAGTACTATTTACTTCGGTACCCAAATTTCCTTCTTTTTCTTGTAGTTCAAGTGGCTTAGAAAAGTAGCGTTCTGTCTCGTCAGAAATACCAATCGCATCAATTCGGTTATATCCTTTTACAGAACGAGTATCCAGTTCCAGTTTGACTGAAGCTACTTTTTTTTGCGTAAGTGGAAACTGGTAAGTAAAACTCCGATTAGGGACCAATAAATTTCTAGGATATTTATTTTCGTAAATCAATGTTTGCGTACCGTCCGTAAAAAAAGCCGTCAGGCGAAAAATGGCTCCCGGATTGCTTACTTCTGAAATAATGATCTGTCGGGTACGTATAGGAAAAGCAAAACTAACCTGGATAAACTCACCTTTGCTTAGTTCTTCTTTTTTGGGAGTCCAGGCAAGATCTTGATTCTGTTGCTCTATTGCGTCCGGAGCACCTAATATTTGAACAGCGGAGTTATTTAGTTCACTGGAAAATTCTACCAGTTGGTCTGCCCAAACTACATTCTGTCCTAATACCGACAGACATAACAATAAAGGCAATACGATAAGGTAATATTTTAAAAGTTTCATTTCCAGTAGGTTGAACTAACAATCGCAGATGATTGTATTTAAAGTACAATCTAGGTCTTCGCTTTGTTTTGACGCTGAAACTCTATTTGAGTTACATAATAGAAATTTACCTAAATCTGCTGAACACAAGATAGGCAATTAAAGAAAAAGAATCACAAATATATTTGTTATCGACAATTTTAGGGTTAGAATTTACCCCGAACGGTAAGAATAAAATTTCTGCCTGGTGCTCCAATACCGGATGAAAAGGGCAGATAGTTTAAATCCATCAGATTTTCTACGGCCAGGTTAACCGTAATCTGTTGGCTTAGTTTAAAAGAAGAATAGAGATTATACGTTGTCCAGGCAAGTGCACCAACATGTCGAATTTCACCATTTTCATCGAAGCGATAAGGTGTAAATTCGATATTATCAGAACTACCTCCGCGCTCCAGAATAAGATTTTTGTTAGCATCGTAATTAGCTCCAGTGACGGCGTATTCACTAAAAGGTTTTTCCGCTGCAAAGCGAGCGATTCCTTCTATTTTAAATCGTCCTTTTTTGTACATCAACCCTACTTGTCCATAACGGGGAGGGATGTGTGCTAACGGAACGAGCGTGTCCAATGGTGGGATCATTCCTCCCGGAGAATCAACAATCAACTGACTGCGTCCCTTTGTATAGCTTATACCCGCTTTCAAACGCCAATTGTTTTTTATTTTAAACTCAATATTACCGGATATTCCATAGACAATCGCATAATTTTGATTAATATTTTGCTGAACGTTGAATAGTGGATTGGGTTCGTTTTCCACAATAATGGTACTGTCTCCGTTTGGCTGTGTCCCTAAACGACGGACAATTGCGTCCTTCAAATACGTATAAAATCCGGTTCCACTTAATCGAAGTGAAGCTCCTCCTTCTGGCGTCGCCCGACCGAATTCTTTACCCAAGGTCAACTCTCCACTGATGGACCGCTCCGGCCTTAAGTCCGTGTTAGGCAAAACAGCGTATTGATCTTGTACTCTAAGCTTCGCAAAATCATCAATATTTGGTGATCGAAATGCGGTAGAAGTCAGCGCTCTTATTTGCCATTTATTTTTAGTATTAATGGTAAATCCAATACCCCATGTCAAGTCATCATTTTTAGCGGTTACCCCTTCATTAACATACTGCTCGGGCCATTCAATCAAATCGAGATCAGCCGAATCATATTTAGCAAAGAGGCTGACCATCGAATAACGGGCCCCCATGTTAAAAACAAAAACAGAATCTCTTGATCGAATTTTATAATTGAGATATCCACCGGTAGCGGTAGTAGAACTACGGTCGCTAGGATAACGCGTAAAGACTCCGCCTCTGGAAACCAATCCAGTAGTCATATGAATTTTTCCAGCGTCCGAAAAAACTTGATTGTAGGCTCCATCGAGTCCATAGGACAAAGTATGCGTTCCTTTTTTATTTAAATTTTTATCAAAATCGAGGGTTAAGCTATAAACAAAGACCTCCTCATTATTAAAGGTTCGTTGTGATCCCGCAAATTTTCTTTTCAACCGATCCTCATCTATTTTTTGAAAAGCCCCAATGATTGTTCCCTTGTCGTAAAGGAAATTAGGCTTTAATATTCTTATTTTCAAGGAAGATAAAAATCTTTTTTGTGGGCCATAATACCATTCTGACCATTTGAGCTCCTCCGCAGATCCTAAGGTATCCTGGAGATTATCAAAACGAGGAACATTGGTAGAAGTAGAGTATTGAACATTTAAAATAAAGTACAGGCTATCACTAGGTTGATATTTAATTTTTTGCAACAAATCAAATTGACTATAGCCGGTTGTTCTTAAAATATCCTGACTTTTCCACGGTCCCGCAATCTGGTCTTGTCCCTCAATTCTCAATTGAGAATAAGGTCGGATGCCTAAGTTTGGAAATTCATCTGGCCGTTTTGATCCTACTCTTAAATCACCATAATTAGCAAAGGTTAAACTCGTCATAGTCCCCCATTCTCGGCTGCGGTAATCAAGATCCAGGTGTACCGCCTTTTCTCGATTAGCACTGGAAAATCGCGTATATGCGCCTGCGGCCATTTTGCTTTCGCCATCTGAAAGGTCATATAAAATTTTGGGGTCACGCGTTCTGAAATGAATAACGCCGCCCAGCGCATCACTACCATACATCAATGAACCAGGTCCATAAATTACTTCGGCCTGATCGATAATGGCATTGTCCAGCGTAATCGAATTTTGTAAATGGCCTGATCGGTAAATCGCATTATTCATTCTAATGCCATCTATTACCAATAGTAGTTTATTGGCCTCAAAGCCACGAATAATTGGACTTCCTCCACCTAGTTGAGATTTTTGCACAAAAACGTCTGCATTGGCCGCTAAAGCATCGGCGGGAGTTTGTGAATTGGTAAAAGCAATTTGTTCCTGCGTAATACGTTCCACAACGTAAGGTATCTCTTCAATGGGATCATCCCGTCGTCCTATTACAACAATACTATCTACCAAGTTAGTGGACGCAAACATTTTTACTTCTCCACCATCTTTACGCAATTCGAAATAAGGAATTCTCAATTCGTCATATCCAACGTAAGAAAAGTTCACCATTTCCCGGTGGGATAAAATAGGTAGTTTTACCTGTCCTTGAATGTCGGTAAAACCAACAAATTTTTGATCGTCCGTAAAAATAGAAACCCCAACGAGCTCCTCGCCACTAGCGCCATCTGTTACGGTAATAGTCAAATCATATTCGTTAAAAACTATTCGAAAATTAGCGGAAAGGTGATTGTAAAAGAAAAGTAGGACCACAACCATCGGAATGGTGCACAGTTTCTGGAAAACTATCTTAAAAAATGTAAAAAAATTCCCTAACATGTACTGTGGTTGGCCCTCCGGGAGGTTATCCTTTGGGAAGTTTGATGACGAAAGTAGTTCCTTCGTTAATACCTGATTTTTTTACAAATATCCTGCCAGAGTGGTAAGATTCTATTATGCGTTTGGCCAGTGAAAGACCAAGCCCCCATCCTCTTTTTTTAGTGGTAAAACCAGGTTCAAAAACGGTCTTAAATTTATTAGAAGGTATTCCTTTTCCCGTATCACTGATTTCTATGCTGACAAATTTATCTTCTTCGCTTACCTGAGCGGATATTTCTCCTTTTCCGTCCATGGCATCCAGCGCATTTCTTAGTAAATTTTCTACGACCCAGGCGAATAACGGCGGGTTAATGTTCACGTTTAGACTTTTATCCGGAGAAGGAAAGTCGAATATCGTTTTTCGACTAGCACGGCGCTGCATATAATTACGACAGGCATCTAGTTCTTGATAAATATTAACCGGAGTAAGTTTAGGTTCGGAACCGATTTTAGAAAAGCGATCCGCGATCAAATTGAGCCGTTCTACGTCGTTGCCCAATTCATCCAGTACTTCCTGGACTTCTTCCTCATCTGGTTTAAGCATCCGCAAGTGATCAATCCAGCCAATAATCCCTGAAATTGGAGTCCCCAGCTGATGAGCCGTTTCTTTGGCCATTCCTGCCCACACCTGATTTTGTTCGGAGCGACGGGCGGAACTGAAGAGTAAATATCCGATGCCCGCAAAGACGGAAAAGAAAATAATTTGTAGAATGGGGAAATAGGTCAGTAGCGTAAGCGTAGGAGAATGTTTGTAATAAGTAAATCTGGCATAACCCGTTCCTTCTATTGGCTGAAGGTCACTATTCTTCATTTTTTTTAACTCCATCTCCAAATCCGCATTATCCGAAAAATTTAGACTCTCCGAAATTTTTCCAATTTCGTTTACCATGATAATCGGTAGATCCGGACTTCTAATAGCTTCCACCTCAAGGGTGACATCCTCATTCAAGTCCGCGTTTACATCTTGCATTCGTTCCATTGTTTTGGCCCATACATCTGCTTTATCGCGTTCTCCCTGTGCCAGTTTAGTAGCAATGTGATTTGTATAAAGTGTAGATATGGCCAGAATGATCATGGCGGCGAGAAACAGGTATAATTTCCATCTTGACTTTTTAGCGTATAAGTCCATGCTACGGTTTTAGTCGATTTGAAGGTTAGAATTGATTTAGTAGCAAAGATACGAAAACAAAATTGCGTAACTTTGTTGATTAATGACTACAATTGTAAAAACAGATATTCGTAAACTGAGCCGCGCCGAATTAACGGACTGGTTTAAAGCTATGAACCAGCAGGGTTTCCGGGCAAAACAGGTTTACGAATGGTTGTGGAAAAAAGGTGCGCACCGTTTTTCGGAGATGACCAATCTATCCAAAGAGCTTCGATCCATCCTGGACGAGCATTTTATTATTAACGCCATACGGGAAGATAAAGTACAACGCAGCCTGGACGGCACCATAAAATCCAGATATCAACTGCACGACGGCCATTTGATTGAGGCGGTGCTGATTCCGGTTCCCGCTGACAAGCGATTTACGGTTTGTGTTTCTTCTCAGGTAGGTTGTAGTCTGACTTGTACTTTTTGTGCTACGGGGCGTATGAAGCGGGTTCGAAATCTGGATGCTGCCGAGATCTTTGATCAGGTGGTTTTAGTTAATCGTCAGTGCGAAGAAACGTTTGGTTATCCGTTGACCAATATTGTTTATATGGGCATGGGCGAACCGCTTTTGGCGTATAAAAATGTATTAGAAAGTATTGAAAAAATTTCTGCGCCGGAAGGACTGAATATGTCCGCTCGTCGTATTACGGTCAGCACTGCCGGCATTGCCAAGATGATTCAGAAACTGGCTGACGACGAAGTAAGGTTTAACCTGGCGCTCTCCCTCCACGCTGCGGACGACGAAAAGCGCAATGAGATCATGCCCATCAACGAGCAAAATAGTCTGGATATTCTAATGGATTCGATTGCTTATTTCTACCAAAAAACAAAAAACCGGATTAGTTACGAATACATTACTTTTCAAAATTTTAATGATAGTATTGACGATGCCAAACGGCTGGTTAAACTCTGTAAGCGGTTTCCCGTTCGGGTCAATATCATCGAATACAATCCCATCGACGGTGCACCTTTTTTAAAATCCGCCGAACGTAGAATTGATGATTTTGCGGCTTATCTGCGCAAGGAAGGCGTAATGGTAACGGTGAGACGAAGTCGTGGAAAAGATATTGACGCGGCTTGTGGACAATTGGCGAATAAAGGCTGATAAAACCTCAAATTTCTCTTCAACGTAGATTTCTCTCTTATTTTAACATAGATGATTTAAAAGTTCCTTTTCAACCCATTTCAGGATATTAGTAAGTCGTTTTCGGCTCAAAGTTGCAGAATGGTTTTCAGGGTAGATTCCGTAAGTTTAAAACCTTTACTATGATCATTTTTCTGCTTTACAAAAAAGAAGCAGAAGATATCCGAAAAAAACGCACCTTGTTTCGACAATTTTCAAAAACAAAAAAACAAATATTTGTGGTCTTGATTACTACTTATGGGAGTCTGGAAAGTAAACATAGGTTGGGATTGATAGATAATGAGGTACGAATGGAGGATTTATTTTAAACAAAAAAATCTCTAAAAATAAAATCCCCAAAACTTTTCAAGTTTTGGGGATTTTATTTTACATCGTAAACTTCGTTAGCTTCTCAAACTCTTTTACTCGCTTGTTTACTTCTGACTGCTTTAATCGCTTAAGCCGCGCAATACTAAATTCTTCCACACAAAACGAAGCCAGAGTAGAACCGTAAATCACGGCTCGTTTCATGTTTTCAAAAGTAGTGCTGTTGGCCTTTACCAGGTAACCGATGAATCCACCAGCGAAGGTATCTCCCGCACCCGTAGGATCGTAGACCTGTGCGAGTGGCATGGCGGGCGCGTAAAACATTTTACCATTATAGAACAACAAAGCGCCGTGTTCCCCTTTTTTGATAACCAGTACCTTTGGTCCCATTTTGTGGATCGCTTTGGCAGCGTTGACCAGGCTGTATTCACCGGATAGTTGTCTTGCTTCCTCATCGTTTATGGTTAAGACATCTACTTTTTTGATCGTCTTTTTTAACGCAGGCATTGCAATATCCATCCAGAAATTCATCGTATCCATCACAATCAGCTTTGGCTTTGACTTCATCTGACCAATGACTTTAGCCTGAATTTCCGGCGTCAAATTACCAAGCATTAGATACTTTGCATTGCGATAACTGGTCGGCAATTTTGGTTTAAAATCCGCCAGTACATTCAATTGTGTATCGAGGGTATCGCGACTGTTCATATTATTGTGATATCGTCCAGCCCAAAAGAAGGATTTCTCTCCTTCTTTAATTTGGAGACCATCGAGATTGATGCCTCGCTTTTGCATGTATTTTAATTCCTCGTTCGGAAAATCATCTCCGACTACCGAAACCAGTCCCAGCTCCTTGGTAAAGTAAGAAGCAGCGATACTGATGTAAGTAGCAGCTCCACCCACGACGCGTTCGGCTTTGCCGTAAGGGGTTTCAATGGTGTCAAAGGCAACGGTGCCTACGGTAACTAATTTCATTTTTATTTTTTAGTTGATTTTAATGTTAAAAGGTTGATCGCCGACAGTATGTGGCACTTTTGTGGTGCAAAGATGAGATATTCTAGGGTATTTTCCCGTTTTTAGGGGAATTTTACAAGATTTAACCGTACCGGTAGTTGTGATTTCTTTAAATATAGTGTACTTTTGTCGGCCAATTAGAAAAATTAATTAAGATGAAAAGGACTTTCCAACCCTCTAAGCGCAAGCGCGTAAATAAGCACGGATTCCGTAGCAAAATGGCTACCAAGAATGGCCGTAAGTTATTGGCGCGTCGTCGTGCTAAGGGACGCCATAAATTAACGGTATCCGACGAAATGCATAAGAAATAGATTGAGAATTTGTTTAAATACTAATTCTATTGATTTCTCCTTTTCGTTAATTTCGATATTATCCGTGACCGTCAAGCCTCGTTGCTTGCGGTTATCGTGTTTTATACTGCTCTCATAAATCATTTTTGCTATGTCGCAGTCGTTCAAATTTAATAAGGCAGAGCGGCTAAAAAATCATCATCTGCTAGCGGCACTTTTCACTTCCGGAAAATCCTTTTCGGCTTATCCTTTGCGCGTAGTCTATATTCCAATTGAGCAACCAGGTTCGTTTCCAGCTCAATTTTCACTAAGTGTTCCCAAAAAGAAATTCCGCCTCGCCGTGGACCGTAACCGTCTGCGTCGCCAAGTACGAGAAGTTTACCGGTTAAACAAACATCTATTATACGAGGACTTATTGAGCAAAGATAAACGAATCGCCCTGATGGTCATGTACGTCGCAAAAGAAGAAAAACCATATAAAGATATTGAACAGTCGATGAAGCGGATTATTAAGGGGTTGAAGAAGGCCGTGATTTAAAAAAACAACTTTTTGCTTTCCTCCATCGCAGTTAAAATGCGGACCCCAGCTATTTCCGGGAGAAATTTAGAATATTTTTTTAAAACCAAACGCTTTACCCACTTTTTGACGTCTTACCAGATAAATACAATTCATGAAAATACCGTTTCTTCTATTTTTTATTCTATTCTTTTTATCTGCTAACTCCATTGTTGCCCAAAAGCTTTTACAGATTGAAAAAGTCGGTTAAAAACCGGGGTTGGTCAAGAGGATTGAGTAATAAAGCTTTTGTATTTGCTGGTAGTTTTACGGGGCTATCGTTGATTGCTGCGGCCGCTACAGAATTTATGTTGAGACCTGCGACCGTTATTATTCCAGCAACGACCATCGTGGTAACATTGATAATTCGCTTTATCTTCCGGAGAAAAACCTACCAAATGGGAAAACGACGGAGATTACGAGTGTTGGATTTGAATTTTTACAAGGTGGGGCCGTGATTGTGTGGATGTGTGGATGTGCGGATGTGTGGATGTGTGGATGTGCGGATGTGTGGATGTGCGGATGTGCGGATGTGTGGATGTGCGGATGTGCGGATGTGCGGATGTGTGGATGTGCGGATGTGTGGATGTGCGGATGTGCGGATGTGCGGATGTGCGGATGTGTGGATGTGCGGATGTGTGGATGTGCGAGGGTGTTCAATTAAGTGTATATCGTCTCAAAATAAGTTGTCAGTTAAAAAATAGAATTAATATAGGTTGCCTGTCACAATTTTTGGTTTAAAATAGGTTGTCACCTGTCGTGATTGTTTCAGTATAGGTTGCCAGTAAAGTTAATAATTCTTCTTTG
>CALLLR010000016.1 GCA_938008185.1 uncultured Saprospiraceae bacterium | reverse complement strand
CTTTTTTCAGACTTCCTTTTGATAAGAGAAAGCCAGTTTCTCCAACCGTAAAGAAAGATTCTCCAATGCTGCTTTTACCTCTTCCAGATTACTCTTGACAATTTCTGCGCGTTCTTTGTCCACAAATAGATTTCCCGTCAGATGGTTTATTTCCGTGGGCACATTTTGGCTGATTTTATTTTGCTGCGCCGCAATATATTTATTCAATCGTTCGAGACGTTCGTCCCAGAATTTGGTGATGACCTGATGTGGTTGTTTAAAAATAATTTCGGTGGTTTCTCTTTGTTGCGTTAGTAAAGGAAAGGTATAGATCGTGTCGTTGTAGGAGACGTCGATTGTATTTTCGGAGAGTCCCCGTTTGGCCTTAATTCTGTTAATTAAATTTTCTGCTTCGTCGTAAAAATTGGTTACTTGATATTCATCCAGCGATAATTTTCGAAACTGCTCGATGGTCATCATGTTTCCTTTAAACTGATTGACCTGTTTGTCAATTTTATAATAATTTTCGTTGATCGGCATCAGTTGATCCGTTGTCGAAACGTAAGGTACCTGGGTTTCCTGTTTGACATCTGCCTCGAAGTCGGCCACTTCTTTTTTTAGATTTTGCAAGTTAACTACCATGGTATAACCATGTTTTCGGATCGCATCGATCAACATCTCCCGGATTACTTCCCAGTGCATAGGAAAATTCCAAAGACAGTGTTCCATCAAAAAACAATCCATCAGATCGACCTGTTTGCGTCCGTTGAGAAACGCAGAAGTACGCAATAACCGGATGATTTTTTTCCAGCGGCGATCGTATATTTTTATGGGGTTGTCCGCGTGATTAGGATGACTATTATATTCGTCAATTTTTGCGGTCATCAACTGTACGGTGTTTAGTACCTCGGCGGGAACTTCGATTTCATCGATGATGCCAGACCACTCGTCCAGCTCTGCGTTGGTCAATTTTATATCTTCTAAAATCTCGTCTTTGTAAACGTCCCGAGTATCCACAATCATCTGGACAAACTGATTTCGTTTTTTGATGTTGCCGATTTCCAGGCGTAGTAAAAAACGATCCCAGATCGGTTCGAGACTTTGATTGCGGGGAGGAAGTTCGTTAGAAGCAGTAATGATGCCGCGAATGTTTACTTTAATATCTTCGGCACCGTTCCGGTAAATTTTTTCGTTTAGAATGGTTAACAACGCATTTTGAATCGCTGGTCCCGCTTTCCATATTTCATCCAAAAAAACAATATTGGCGCCTGGCAAATATCGTTCGGTGAGTCGCTCGTACTGGTCTTCTTCTTTTAATTTCTTAATAGAAATAGGTCCAAAAATTTCGTCCGGTGTACTGAACTTACTCATTAAGTATTCGAAAGAAATACCATCCCGAAAAGCAAATTTCAATCTCCTGGCAATCAAACTCTTTCCAACGCCCGGAGGTCCCAACAGGAAAATACTCTCTCCCGCCACCGCCGTTAAAAACGCCAGATTCATCGGACGCTCTCGTTCGTACAGACCCTCCGAGAGTCCATCCAATAATTTTTTTACCCGACCCCGCAAGGTAATATCTATTTCCTGTTGTACTTCCATTTATTATTTAGATTTTATATCTAAACAATAAACACCGTTACAGACGTTTTGTTAAAATCTCACCAGCTTTTCTACTCTTCTTTGAGTTCCTGTAGTCATTTCCAGCCAATAAACGCCGCTTTCCCAGTCGTCGGTAACTAAATTAAGTTGATTATTTCCGGGTAACCAGTTTTGCTTTAAGACCATTTGTCCTATTCCGTTAAAAACCCGAATCGTCATTTCTTCGGATAAATTTGGGTATTGAATGGTCAGATGATTTCCAAAAGGGTTGGGAAAAATCGATAATTCTGCGAAAGCTAATGCTGGAATATCCGTGGTCAAACAGGGCGCCGCCGGATCATACGGTACATTCAACGTAAAACTATTAGAACACCCCGTCATTTCGTCCAGCAGTGACAAGGTATAATTTCCCGATTCAAAAATACAGAGCGAAATTCCAGCTTCTCCCATGAGGATTTCTCCGTTTAGTAACCAGGCAATCGTATAATCTTCTGGTAAATCATTTTGGTTAAAAAGAGTTAATACGTTCTCTTCGTTGACGTAAGCGGGTGTGGCGGGAGGAGTCAGCAGGGTTACGACCAAAACTTCGGAGCTGGCCGGACATCCTACTTCACTTTGGTATTGTACATAATATTCTCCCGCTTCGCTCACCTCCAGTTGAGATTCAGTTGCGTCCGGAATCAGAATACCGTCCTGAAACCACTGTATCCGCTCGTCGTAATTGGTTTCTAAAATAACCGATTGACCACCACAAACTTCCAAACTCGTCAGAGAAATAATCTCCGGATCAGCGGGAACGGCGTACACAATCACAGAATCCAAAGCATGCACTGTATCTACCGGATGCACAATTGTCAGTCGGACCGTCAAATCGCCGCTGACCAAATCACCCGTAGTAAACCGATTAAAAGAAACAATACCACATTCGTCGTCTCCTAAGTTTAACCCACCATCATCGTCAATCACTTCTACCCGGTAGGTTTGGGTTCCTAAATTCAGACTGGTACTTGCTTCGATCGGTGCAAAAGTATTATCGTAATTTGGTGTTAAAAACAGAATACTGTCATTTACATCCAATACTTTAATATTCATATCCGGTGCCGTACTGAACGAAGGAAAACTGGGAAGATCCCGACAGCCAGATTCCACGACTTCGATACTAGTCAGCAAATAACCGACCGTATCAATCACCGCCCGATAACTGATGGGGTACACACCCGGCTCGGTATAAGTTTGTGTATTGGGCTGTTCATTAAGGGTAGAATTTCCATTTCCAAAATCCCAAAAATAACTGATTCCATCCTGACCATTTGAAGGAATATTATTAACAATATCGACCTCCGTCGGGCCACAACTAATGTTATTAGACAAACTAAAACCCGCCGTATTACTAGTTGAAGGATTGATTACCATCCTGAATCTGAAAGAAGTGGTTTGCGTAATCACCGAGACCTGGGCGGCAATGTTAATTTCTACCATAAACGTATCGGCTACTAATGGCGTACCACAAAACTGAATGCAACCATCCGTTTCTTCATCTGGTTGATATTCGGTTTGTTCTGTTTCCCAAGTCATTCCAACCGGTAGATTATTGATGGAAATAAGGGTTATATTTTGAATATCCAGTCCCGCTGGTGTTCCCGGATCAATGGCATTAACGGGTGTTGTTGTTTTGGGCATTCTAAAACTCAAGGCCTCCGAATAATTCGTTCCCACCGTACCATCTGGCATCGAACTGAGGAAGAGCGTATCTTCCGGCAGCGTTGGTAAACTAACGATACATTCGTCACAATTTTGTCCAAAAATATTTCCAAAAAGAAAAGAAAAAATAAAAAGTACTAGTCCAATTTTTTTCATAATTCAATAATTAGGTTAGGTTATGAAATTCTTTAAATAAACAAGCGATTCTGGTCTTGCGGAAGCGGCAAGTCAAAATTGAGTAATGGGAAAATAACTGGATGTAGTGTGGGAAAGAAAAGAGAAACTACGTTCTTTCCGGCTTAAGTGAAATTCAAGCTAAAAAGAACGTAGTTGATATATTTTTATAGCATAGCGTTAATTATTTTAACACCACCATTTTATTGGAAACACGGGATTGGCCGTTTGAAAAACTATAATTGTAAATTCCGTTTTCGAGTTGACTTCCGTCAAATGGAATGCGGTTGGTTCCGGCCAGGATCGTTACCTTTTCGGAGTGAATACGCTGACCAACTAAATCAAAAACTTCGAAGGTCAATTCCTCGCGGGAAAGAGATGTAACCTCGATTACGGTTTCGTAACCAAAAGGATTAGGCGTATTGACCAATGAAATTTGTTCATCTAAATAATCTCTGGTATTGACAATTACGCAATCTCCCTCTTCGCGAACTTCCAGGAAGTAATTTCCATCTGCCCCCGGAAACTGTCCCGTATTATCAGGTAGCACGATGGGCTGAGAAATAATATTGGTATGCACCACCGCATTGACCATAATATCTTTTATCCCAATATCCGCAGAATTAGTCGGGGTACCAAAAAGAACGATGCAAGAAAGCGTATCTTCTGGCACCAGTACACAAGTAGGAGGATTACAAGCGTAACTCATGCCTTCTGGCAAGTTTAATACGGCTCCGGTAGTCTCGACCGTTACGGAATCAATTTCCAGTTGAAACCCAGAAACAACAACATTTGGCGGTACCTTTACAGTAATTACAAATTCGTAGGGTTCGTTGATACAAGCCGGAATATTAATGCCTCCATCGGGACGATCCTGTGTGAAAGGCAAAGGATAAACACCAACGGCAGAATCACGAAAAAGCTCATCTGGCACGCAGGATTGAGCACCCATAATGGTTACGAAAAAAGTGGAAAATAGGAAAAGTATAATTTTTTTCATCATATTATTTTTATGTAAAAAGGCAGTTTATACCGCAAGTTATCTCTTTTTTGGCTTTTAAAATGACGGTAAATGCTAATTTAAGATTTTTTTAATACCATTGACCTAATATTTATCCCGGTGATTTCGCTAATTTTGCCATCGTTGTTTATTTCCCACACTATATTATTTACCCTTTTTACAAATTACTTGCCGCGCAATTCCCAATGAGCGTAAGAAGAAGCGATACATTTTGTTATTATAATGTACCGTTATTTCTTACCTTATGGCAGATTTAGTGTAGCAGCTTCTATCGATTTTATGCCAGCATATTCTGTCTAAAGTCTATTGGTGAAACCGAACAATTAAATATCATGAAAAAATTTAACTTGCCAAGTACACTGTGTACCCTCTTCCTTTTTATTTTCAGCGGTTTATCTACCCATTCACTTGCCCAAACGGTCAAGGTGGCCGGACAACTGCTGGATCAACAATCCGGAGATGCATTAATTTCCGCTACCGTTCGTACGGGAAATACCGGAACAACCACCGATTTGGACGGTAACTTTGTCCTTTCCTTAAAGCCCGGAAATCATACGCTTTCTTACTCCTACGTGGGCTACGAAACGGGTAGTATGGATATTCAGGTCAAAGAAGGTCAACCACTCCAACTGACGCTCCAACTTTCCGAAACCACCAACATTTTACAAACCGCTACCGTCACGAGCGGTCGCTACGAAAAACCACTGGGGGAAGTAACCGTCTCCTTAGAAGTCATCAAGCCAGCATTGATTGATAATACCAACGCCACCTCAGTCGATCAGGTCCTTGATAAAGTTCCCGGGGTCAACATCATTGACGGGCAACCCAATATACGGGGCGGATCCGGTTGGTCGTACGGTGCCGGTACGCGTGTTTTGGTTTTAGTGGATGACATCCCGATTCTGCAAGCCGATGCGGGAAAAGCCAACTGGGGAGATATTCCGGTAGAAAATGTTGAACAAATTGAGGTGGTAAAAGGCGCGGCTTCGGCCCTCTACGGATCTTCGGCCATGAATGGAATTATCAATATCCGTACTGCTTACGCAAAATCCAAATCTGTTACTAAATTTTCCACCTACTACACCGGATATATGGATCCGGCCGACAAAGAAAAAATCTGGTGGGATGGAGATCCCGAGCAACCCGTGGTCCCTAATTTATGTCAAGGGACTATTTCCGATACCTGTCAGATGCGAACTGATTACCGGCCTTACGCCGTGGGTATCAGTGCGTCGCACCGTCAGAAGTTTGGAAAATTTGATCTGGTACTGAGCAGCTTTGTACGTAAAAATGAAAGCTACCGGGAAAATAATTACGGCGATCACCAACGATTTAGTTTTGGTACCCGTTACCGCTTAAGCGACCGACTGAGTTTTGGTCTGAACGGGAATTTTAACACCAGTAAAAACATCAGCTATTTTTACTGGTTGGACGGAGGAGCCGGAGCGTACCGCGCAAATACCGCAGAGCAAGTGGGAGAACCTTCCCGCCGCCTACGCTATACGCTTGATCCTTTCATCACCTATTTTGACAAATCCGGCAACCGGCATAAACTACAAGGCAGATTTTACAATGTTGATAATAAAAATACAGAAAATCAATCCAACGCTTCCAAACTTTACTATGGAGAATATCAATTTCAGAAAAAATTTGATAACCTTAATTTAGTAACCACGGCGGGGATTGTTGGTACCCGCACCAATGTCCGTGCGGAGCTCTATGGTGATACCACGTTCACCTCTAACAATATCGCAGGATTTTTACAACTAGAAAAGAAAATAGGAACCCGGCTCAACATTTCCGGTGGTGTCCGCTACGAACGCAATGCCCAGTTGCGTCCCGAGATATTTCAACAAGATACGTTGCCTGGAGGAAAGGTAACGGAATCACGTCCCATCTTTCGGTTAGGAACCAGTTACCAGCTTGGTCCCGCTACTTTTTTACGGGCTTCCTTTGGACAAGGATATCGTTATCCCACCATCGCCGAAAGATTTATTACGACGCAGGCCGCCGGACTTAACATCGCTGCTAATCCTAACCTGAATTCCGAGACCGGATGGAGTGGAGAATTCGGAGTCAAACAAGGATTTAAAATCGGCGGCTTTAGTGGTTTTGTGGATGCTTCCGCGTTCTGGACAGAGTACCAGGACATGATTGAGTTCAATCTTTTCAACGTTGGTTTTTTGATTGCTTTTCAGGCACGAAACATTGGGGGTACCCGTATTCGGGGACTCGAATTGAGCATGGGCGGACAAGGTGATTTATGGGGTATGCCCACTACCCTGCTGGCTGGTTATACGTTTACCGATCCAAGATTTAAAGTTTTTGACGACGAGGCCAATCGAACTTCCAGTGCCGATTATAATATTCTAAAATACCGTTTCCGACACAATGTAAAGTTTGATGTGGAAACGCAGATGAAGGCTTTTTCAGTTGGGGTTGCCGCTAATTACACCAGCCGAATGGAAGCAATTGATAATGTGCTGACCTTGTTAGCTGGTATTGGTGAATTCAGAGAAAGTCACGATACGGGGGTTTTGCTGGTAGGTGTACGGGCGGCTTATCGACCTTTTGACGGAGCGAAGATTTCGTTATTGGGAAATAATTTATTGAATAAAGAATATTCGCAGCGACCGGGGTTGCTGGAGGCGCCGAGGAATGTGACGGTGAGGCTGGATTATGAATTTTAGGGAGGGGGTGAATCGTTGAGACGCTTCGCTTGTTGAGATGTTAAGCATATTCCTTGTTTAGACGTCTCGTCCAGGTACGGACTTGCGGGTAGTGGCGATTTAAGATTCCAGGTAATAAAAAAAAGGTGATTAGAAATTTAAAAAAATCTAATCACCTTTTTAGTATAGAAGTCTAGCGTAGAAAGACCTATTAGTTGGCCATATCCTCGTTATAATCGCTGACTATTTGAATAACCATATTAGGATCTTCATTATCGATTTGACCTTTGATAAAATTTCCGAATTTTTTCCCTTTTTTCTTTTTGATATTACCGTAATCCCCATTCGCATATCTTTCAGATACCAGCTCAGAATCTTTAATCCATTTTTCGAGATTGGCAGCATGCATGGTTTTTACTTTACCATCTGATTCTTTCATCAGAAAGTATTCAGGATTTGACCTTATATCATCGTATACTTCCTGAAGGGTAATTCCTGAAACGATCTTGGGAGGATAAGCATAGGCTTTATAAACATTTATATTCCCTTCTTCCAGTCTTTCGATCAGGGCATATTTTGGCAATGAACCAAGCGTGCTTCCGTGATCTCCACGACCAGCAACCATCACTTTTTTAGATTCAAAATATCGACCATCGTATTCATATCCCATTATGTCTTTAGCTTTATATTTTGTTTTTTGCTTTTTCTTAACCTTTTTTGCGTCTCTTAGGGATTCATCGAAAACGGAGATGGATTTCTGATCATTCCAGGGATATTTTTCGTCTGGGATCATCAAAGCTTCCTCGGTAGTCCCATCTGATAAATAAATTTTTACATCTTTAACATTTGATTGGGCAAAGATGGAAGAAAGACAAAACAGCATACATCCGAATAAACATAATTTACTTTTCATTACTTTAAAATTATTTGTTTGTTAAAAATATTATTATATAATCAGGTCAAATGTAAGAAAAAATATCTTATTGAATAATAACTATTAAAATAAAACTTTAGCAACTTTAAGTAACCTTGGTTGGTACCGACTAGAACCCAAGTGCCTCCCGCACCGCTCCCGCATACGTACTCCCCGTCGTAATCGAGGTTTGTGATTTATCTTTTAGAATCAAGATCAATTTTCCTTTGAAGAATTTTCGGATTTCGCCGATGTAAGATCGATTGATGATGAAGGAGCGGTGTACCCGAATGAAGTCTTCAGGTAAGCGTATTTCCATTTTTGCAAGGCTTTGTTCGCTCAGATAATTTTGCTCATCTTTGGTAAAAACCCGAACATATTTGTCTTCAGCTTTTAAATAGACGATGTCTTCGTATTCTACCAGAACAATCCGGTCTTTGGTTTTTACGGGTAGCGAATAAGTGGGTGCGGCCGCTTTTTGAGAAGCTAGTAACTGATTAAGCTTTTTATAATCAATATTTTGTTTTTGGGTTCCAAAACGACGGAGTTTTTGGATGGCTTTTTCGAAACGATCCGCATCAAAAGGTTTGACTAAATAATCTACCGAGCAAGTTTCAAAAGCCTGAATCGCAAACGCTTCGTAGCCCGTAGTAAAAATCACCAAAGGCTGATAGGATAGTTTTTCTAATACCATAAAACCAGTCATATCGGGCAGTTGGATATCCAGAAAAACAATTTCTGGCCGCAGTCTTTCTATCTCTGAAATAGCCGTCTTGCCGTGGTCGGCCTCCCCCACGATGTCAATTTCGTTATGATAATCCGACAGTAATTTCTTCACCCGTAGTCGGGCCGGTGCTTCGTCTTCCACCAAAAAGGTACGGAACATTTTTAAAATTTAATTTGAATAAAAACCTG
>CALLLR010000015.1 GCA_938008185.1 uncultured Saprospiraceae bacterium | reverse complement strand
TTAGTTGCCCCACCAACTTTTTATATTCCTTGCGACGCCCCTTTTCCTGCCCTTTCCAGTCTTTTATCCAATCCGCGTTTTTGTTCATTTTTTAAAATCCATAATATTAAGAAAATGATCACAACGCTGATAATCTGCTTCGACGTTCGAGGCAATAATTAATAACCGATCGTCAGAATAATCATCCAGTAACTGTTGGTACCAATTCATTCCTTGCTGATCAAGGTTGGTGGTTGGCTCATCCAGTAATAATATATCAGTTTGACTAACAATTGCCAGTGCCAGTTTTAAACGCTGTTTCATTCCACTGGAAAAAAACTTTATTTCTTTATCTTCGGATTTTTGAAAACCAAGCAATTCGATTAACTTTTCCGGGTGGATACCAGTCTGAAAAGGTTTAAATTTTTGGTGAAAATTAATGGCTTCTTTGAGCGTAAATTCCTCAATTAAATCAATGTAAGGAGCCGCATAAGCAACGTGTTGGTAGACCTCTTCGATCTCCAGAATTTTGTTATCACGCGTAAAAGATATTTTACCTTTGGAAGGCGTAAGATGGCCCGATAAAATTTTCAGAAAAGTAGATTTTCCCGTACCGTTATTACCTAAAATAGCATAACAATGTTGGGATTGAAAGTGATAATTGATTTCTCTAAATATCCATTCAAAACGATACCGCTTAGCAACTTCACGCAGTTCGATTTCCATTTGCGCGATTGCCGTTTACGTGTCGAAGACCGATAATTCCCCGGTCGGCCTCTTTGATAAAAGAAATAATTAAATCCCGTTCCGGGGTGGAATGAGGACTGGCCATGATCTTCTCCATCGCCTGACTGGTATTGTAGCCTTTCATGTATAAAGTTCGGTAGACCGCCTGAATATCGTGGATTTGATCATTGCTGAATTTATGGCGTCGCAAGCCGATAGAATTAACTCCTACGTAGGACAAAGGCTCCCGCGCCGCCTTGATAAATGGTGGAATATCTTTTCGAACCAAAGAACCTCCACCAACCATGACGTGGGTTCCGATTTTTACAAATTGATGAACGGCACAAAGTCCTCCTACGATGGATTTATCACCAATGGTAATGTGTCCAGCCAGGTTGACACAATTGGCTAAAATACAACGCTCGCCAATCACGCAGTCGTGTGCCACGTGCACATAAGCCATGATCAGGCAATGATCACCAATGCGGGTTTCAAGGTTGGAAGCCGTTCCACGGTTGAGGGTACAATATTCTCGAATGATCACATTATTGCCAATAATTAGCTTGGAATCTTCATCTTTAAATTTAAGATCCTGGGGAATAGAACCCAGAATCGCTCCGGGAAAGACCTGGCAATTATTTCCCATTCTCGTACCATTAAGAATGCAGACATTTGGACCGATCTCGCAGTTGTCTCCAATCTCGACGTCCGCCTCGATGGTGACGAAAGGTCCAAGCTTAACGTTATTCCCGATTTTAGCGTTGGGATGTATATGCCTTAATGCACTATTCATCTTCTTTTTTTCTAATAATTTGAGCAGTTAATTCACCCTCAGAAACAATTTTATTTCCGACGTAAGTTGTACCCTGCATGTGAACAATTCCTCTGCGGATAGGGGTCAATAATTCTAGTTTAAGAATCATTGTATCTCCTGGTACTACTTTATTTTTAAATTTACAATTATCAATTTTCAAAAAGTAAGTGTCCCATTTGGTTGGATCTTCAACATTAAAGAGTGCTAAAATTCCGCCTGTTTGAGCCAGCGCCTCCATTTGTAAAACGCCCGGAAAAACCGGATTGTCCGGAAAGTGTCCCTGAAAAAAGCTCTCGTTAAACGTTACGTTTTTTATGCCCACTACGTGTTGTTCTGAAAGCTCAATTATTTTATCAACCAATACGAACGGATGACGATGTGGAATATATTTTTGAATATCCTGCACCGTATACAGTGGCTCGGTATCCGGATCATACTTGGGTTTGCCGCGCAGTTTGCGTTGTTCCTGCCATCTCTTTTTTAGGATTTTAGCAAACTCTACGTTGGCGGTATGTCCCGGTTTTGTCGCAACAATTTTTCCTTTGATTGCTTTTCCTACCAGGGCCAGATCTCCGACTACGTCGAGTAATTTATGCCGGGCCGGTTCGTTTTCAAAATGAAGATCCAGCGTATTCAGAATTCCTTCCTTTTCGACCTTAATACTAGGCTTTTTTAGCCGCTTGGCCAGTGCATCCAATTCTGACTGTTCCATCACTCTATCCACTATAACGATGGCATTGTCCAAATCGCCGCCTTTGATCAGGTCCTGATTAAGTAAATGTTCCAATTCGTGCAAAAATACAAAGGTACGACACGGAGCAATATCCTTCTGATATTCATCAAATGATTCCATCGAAGCATACTGGTGACCAAGTACTTGCGAATTAAAGTCGATCATGGTAGTAACCTGATAATCTTCCGCCGGCAGTGCTAATAATTCGGTCCCGGTGATTTCATCCCGATAAGCGATGGGCTCAGTTACTTCAAAATACTCTCTTTGGGCCTCTTGCGCTACCATTCCTGCCTTGGCAATACCTTTTACAAAAGCAGCTGCACTGCCATCCATTATGGGCGATTCTGGGCCGTCAATTTCAATTAACACGTTATCCAAATCCATCCCCCGAAGAGCAGAAAGTACGTGTTCTACGGTACCAATTTGCACTTTTTCCGTTCCCAGGGTAGTTCCACGATTGGTAGAGATAACCTTGTTAACGTCCGCGCTAATCACGGGAGCTTCGTCCAAATCAATTCGTTGAAATTTGTATCCGTGATTGACCGGAGCGGGTTTAAACGTCATTTTCACGGCTTTTCCAGTGTGTAACCCTACTCCATTGACTGTAAATTCTTCCCGTAATGTATGTTGCTTCATAAAGTGTTAATCTGTCTAAAGTCAAAAATCCCCCAAAGATAATGGTTTTGGTTAGGCTTTTGGCAAAATCTGGCACCTAATTTATAAATAGGTTTCTGATAATCAGGCAATCTGGGGAAAGTAGGACCCACCCGTCCCGGCCGACAGGTTAAAATTTAAATTTACGCTACATCATTTCCGGAAACGTGACCTTTAAGTTCTGCGATTTCTCGCTCTAATGCCCGAATTTGACGATTAATTGCTGGTAATTGCTTAAAAACAGCATAAGCCTTTAAATAATCTCCATAAGGCAAAGCAGGAGAGCCGTAAACCGCTTTCCCTGGTTCTTCAATCGACGCCGCTACGCCACTTTGCGCCTGCACTTTGCTACCATCTGCGACTTTTATATGCCCTACAAAGCCCGCTTGACCACCAATCAGACAGTTTTTACCAATCTTGGTACTTCCAGCGATCCCCGCTTGTGCGGCAACAGCCGTATTTTCTCCTATCTCTACATTATGTGCTACCTGAATTAAATTATCCAGCTTCACGCCTGTTTTGAGTACGGTACTGCCCATCGTCGCACGGTCAATTACGGTGTTAGCCCCTATTTCTACGTTATTTTCTAAAATAACATTTCCAATCTGCGGAATTTTCTTAAAATTTCCGTCCTTATCAGGTAAAAATCCAAATCCATCAGACCCTATAATAACGTTGGCATGTAAAATACAGTGATCCCCTATCTCACAACCATGATAAATCTTCACTCCGGGATATAAAATGACATTTTTACCAATTTTTACATCTTTCCCAATATAAACCTGTGGATAAACGATGGTATCGGCGCCAATCGAAACACCAGATTCAATGACGGAATAAATTCCAATGGAAGTATTCTCTCCCAATTTTACATCTTCGTGGATGGCCGCCTGAGTAGCTACTCCAGCGGCAGGTTGGTGTTCCTGACTGAATTTTTCGAGTAAAAAGGTAATGGCAGCGTATACATTTTCCACCCGAATTAAGGTGGCATTTATGGGATGGCTAGGCTGGAAATTTTTAGAGACCAACAAGATAGAAGCCTGGGTTTGATAGGCATAAGATTCGTATTTGGGATTGGCCAAAAAAGTGATGGTTCCGGGCGTTCCCTCCTCGATCTTGCTTGGTGCGCTAACAGTAACGGTGGGGTCTCCTTCTACAGTCCCGTCCAGTAACTGGCTCAGTTCGGTTGCTGAAATCTGCATTGTCTAGGCGTAATTTTACCAATGCCTTAATTTTAGTTTTCAACCAAAATCGAAGACTATTGGATCGTTTTACAGCTTTAAAGCTGCTCAAATGTGGTTCTCGTTTTGCCAGGCAGCACGCCCAACGGTAATTATAACGTAAAAATTGTTTCCCAAGGTATTTTAAGCGTGCTTAAAGTTTAAACAACTTCTTTA
>CALLLR010000014.1 GCA_938008185.1 uncultured Saprospiraceae bacterium | reverse complement strand
CACCTGCTGCTCATATGCGGCATAATCAAACGCAGAGTCTTTATCTACTCCTTTCTTTTGTGTCTTCTTTTTAACTGTCATGTCTCAAATTTAAGTTATTTATTTTGTTATTTTTGAGACACACTTAATTGAACACCCTCTTAACATTCCCTTAGGCCATCTTCCTTCGATCCCGAAAAAAGTTGGTCAATAATACTTTTGACTCTTCCATCATAATTCCAAATTCTACTTTAGTTTTTGGATGTAACATTCGTTTACCAAATTGCATAAAGCCTTTTTTATCATCGCTCGCGCCGTACACCAGCCGATCTAGCTGCGCCCAGGCCAAGGCCCCCGCACACATCGCACATGGTTCTAAGGTAACGTAAAGGGTACAACCTTCCAGATATTTATTCCCAAGATGCCCCGCTGCTGCGGTTAAAGCAATAATTTCGGCGTGCGCCGTCACATCGGTCAGTTGTTCGGTGTTGTTATGAGCCCGTGCAATGATCCGTTCATTACTCACCACCACCGCCCCGACGGGTATTTCTCCCAACTCGTATGCCTTTTCGGCCTCTAAAAGCGCTTGGCGCATAAAGTAATTATCATCAAATACCTTTATCATAATAGCGTGACTTTATCAGTTTATACTTAAAAAGGCTGTTTTTAGCCAACTTTCATAACTTCTTTATAAAAAACTACTCCAAAAATAGTTTTTCTTTTTTCAATAAAATATCTTTGCGCATGGAAACCATAAAAATACCGTTAACGCAAACCTCTCAACAAAAGTTTTTAGGAGAGGCATTAACCTACGACGACGTTCTGCTCGTCCCCGCTTATTCTGAAGTCCTTCCCCGTGAAGTCGATATCAGTACCCAACTTACCCGCAATATCCGGATCAATGTTCCCATCGTTTCAGCAGCAATGGATACCGTGACGGACGCCGGTCTGGCCATTGCCATTGCTCGTCAGGGAGGCATCGGTATTGTCCACAAAAATATGAGTATTGCCGAACAGGCTGCACAGGTTCGTAAAGTAAAACGATCCGAAAGCGGAATGATCATCGATCCAGTCACCCTCCGCGGTGATGCCCTGATCGGTGATGCCCTGGCCTTGATGCGTCAGCATAAGATTGGTGGGATTCCGATCGTCGACGATAAAAACCAGCTCATCGGCATTCTAACCAATCGGGATTTGCGTTTTGAAACGCGCATCAACCGTCCTGTGACGGAAGTGATGACTAAACTTAATATGATTACTGCTCCGGTCGGTACGACTTTACAAGAGGCCAGAGCTATCTTACAGCAACACAAAATTGAAAAACTGCCCGTAGTAGACAAAGACCAAAAGCTCGCCGGATTGATCACTTACCGGGATATTATGAAGGTAGAGGATTATCCTATTTCTTGTAAGGACTCTTTCGGTCGTTTGGTAGTTGGAGCAGCCGTTGGCGTTACCCGTGATATGCTCGAAAGAGTAGAAGCACTTCGTAATGTCGCAGTAGATGTCATCTGTGTAGATACCGCTCATGGACATTCCAGAGGTGTACTGGATGCGATCCGCGAAGTCAAAAAGAATTTTCCTGATCTCGAGGTCATTGGTGGTAACGTAGCTACCGGAGCAGGTGCTAAAGCACTCGTGGATGCGGGTGCAGATGGCGTCAAAGTAGGAGTCGGTCCGGGTAGTATCTGTACCACCCGAGTTATTGCGGGGGTAGGAATGCCCCAGTTGTCGGCCATCCATGAGGCCAGCAGAGCCATTGAAGGTAGTGGCGTGCCCATCATCGGAGATGGTGGAATTCGCTATACGGGAGATATTGCCAAGGCCGTGGTGGCTGGTGCCAGTACCATTATGGCCGGTTCGTTATTTGCGGGCGTAGAAGAAGCACCGGGTGAAACGATTATTTATGATGGTAGAAAATTTAAAATTTACCGGGGAATGGGATCTTTAGGGGCCATGGAAATGGGGTCGAAGGATCGTTATTTTCAGGATGTGGAAGATGATATTAAGAAATTAGTCCCGGAGGGAATTGAAGGACGAGTTCCGTATAAAGGTACCCTGGCGGAAGTCATGGTACAATATATTGGTGGCTTACGAGCCGGAATGGGTTACTGCGGAGCGGCTAATATCGAAGAGATGAAGAAGGCCAGTTTTGTAAAAATCACGGCTGCTGGTTACGCAGAAAGTCATCCACACAATATTACCATTACTAAAGAAGCACCTAATTATTCCAGATAAAAAAATAGAATATAAACGCTTACCTCGTTCTTTTTTTCATACAGGAATGGATCTTTGCCAACCGAATAGTATTATCTGGGTAGAAGACCGAGGAGAAATAATTAAACCAGAAGCCATTACCGCCAGTCCAAGAGTTGGGATTGACTACGCCAAAGAGTGTGTATCCTGACCCTGGAGATTCCGGCTTTTGTAATAAAATTTTTCTAACTTAGAAATGAAATTATTGAAGTTGTTTTGTTTTGAATTTTAAAACCAGACTTAATGAATATTCTAAAATACGGACCTGTTTTTTTATTCTTTTTTAGCTTTCTGACTTTCAGTAAAGCACAGGATGAAAATTTAGTATTCAACGATAAAATCTACGTGGACTATATTCACACTGTGCAGTTAACGCCAATCCGTAGTGCCTTTAAAGATCCAATTGTTCAACTCAACACCAATCAGTCCTTGTCTTTTTCTTTTGATGACTTTAGTGAAGAAACCCGAACGTACGTTTATACGATTCAACACTGTAATGCGGATTGGACCCCTTCGGATTTAACCAATCTAGATTATATAGATGGATTGATGGAAGGAGATATTGAAGAATATGATTTTTCGATTAATACCCTGACGCCATATACCCGTCATTCACTTGTTTTACCCAATCAAGAAGTACGTTGGACTTTATCCGGAAATTATCTCCTGAAAGTCTATGATATTGAAGACGACCATAAGCTGGTCATCACCCGACGATTTATGGTGTTTGAAGATAGTCAGGTTTTTGTTGATCTTGAGTTTATTTCTGCTACCGGAAATTTCAATACCCACCAGGAAGTAAATTTTGAGGTATCCTACAATGACCTGAGAGTGGACAATCCTGCCCGTGAAATTACCGTAGTGCTACGCCAAAATCAGCGGTGGGATAACGCAATTTATGCCAATCGTCCCCGATCAGAAGGAAAGCAAACGTTGAAATACAATACGCGGGGAAAATTCAGTTTTGGGGGCGGTAAAGAATTTCGCTATCTGGATTTGCGATCCGTGGAACAACGGCGCCACAATGTATCCCAAATTATTGAAGGGCTCAATACCTACGACGTGACCCTATATTCGGATGAAATGCGATCCAATAAATCTTTTTTAAGACAGCCGGATATGAACGGAAGATTCGTGATAGAAAATACCGATCAAGCGACCAGAGATAAAAATATCCGCTCGGACTACGCAGATGTTTTATTTTCGCTAAACGTTAACCAGGAACTGGAAGCATATGATGTTTATTTGAGCGGCCAATTTACGGACTGGCAACCCCACCCGCGCTACAAAATGGTTTATAATGATGTCATCCATGCCTACGTCGCTAAACCCAAACTCAAACAAGGCGTATACGACTACATGTATACTGTTGTACCAAAAAAGGGTGGCACAAAAATGGATTTAACAGAACTGGAAGGAAACTGGTACGAAACAGAAAACGATTATTCTCTTTTAATTTACTACCATCCTTTTGGTGCCCGTTACAACCGATTGGTAGGATATTACAATTATAATACGATTGACCAAAATCGAATTAACAATCGCTAAATTTTCTTGTAACGACCACTTTAGAACCTTTCGCTACTAAACGATCTTATTAATATTCTGTGAATATTCTTTTATTTTTCCGATCCTGATCGCTATTTTGAGCCTTTTAGTCCCAATTTAGCAGCCTTTGATATAATTTCCTGGTGAAGTTGTTTAAGAATTGGTTACTTAGGCACGAAATGCTATTTTGCACAAGCAACTATTTTTCATAAACGCCAGTCATTAAGGGTAACAAAAAATATTTAATATTGAAGCTGCTCAAATTCACTAAATTGAACACCTTCATAGTTTCTAAAACTAATTCCTTATGTTACTAAAACAGTTTACGACCTTATTCATTTGCCTATTATTCGTTCAGGTTGGCTTCGGACAAAAAACCTGGTCGCTGACCAGATGTATCCAATACGCGCAACAGAATAGTCTGAGTGTCAAACAGGGACAAAATCAAATCGAACAAGCGCAGCTCAGTGAGCAGGAAGCCCGCTATTCCCGCTACCCTACCGTTAATTCCAGCCTACGTGGTGGTGTCAACTTTGGTCGGACGATTGATCCGACGACCAATGATTTCATCAACGAAACAGTACTGACCAATAGTCTGGGAGTCGACGCCGGTGTCATCCTTTATAATGGTGGTCGAATTCGCAATCAGATCAAACAAAGTCAAATTAACGTAGATATTGCCGAGGCGGACAATGAACAAATAAAAAATGATCTAGCACTCAGCGTGGCCGCCGCTTATTTACAAATCCTGTTAGACCAGGAACAACTCATCAATGCTAATAACCGACTGGCACAGACACAAGCGCAACTAACGCAGACGGACCGACTAATTCGTGCGGGTACGCTACCGGAAGCCGATCGACTGGAAATTCAGGCAAATCTGGCGCGAGACGAGCAAAATATTGTTACCCAGCAAAACGCCGTAGAAATCAGTTATCTGAATCTTAAAAACCTAATGCAAATCAATCCGGACGAAGAAATTAATATTGAAAAAATTGACGAAATACAAATTCCGGTAAATGCCAATCCGGATGGGGTCGCACTAACACAAGTATACAATCGAGCCATCGCTAACCAACCTTTTATTAAGGCCGATCAGGCGAGATTAAGCAGCGCTGATCTGGACACAGAAATCGCCAAATCACTAGGACTGCCAGTCGTAAGCCTTTTTGGAAATATTAATTCTTTTTATTCTAATAAAGTACTTGAAGTCACCAATGAAGGGGACATTGTCGATGGACCACCACAGTCTATCTTACTCGATGGAGACAGACGTAGTATACAATTTCCCCGATTAGAAGGGCTGACTTTTGGCAAACGTGGATACTTTAATCAACTAAGCGATAACTTCGGTCAAAGTCTGGGTTTGAATGTCAGTATCCCTATTTATAACCAGGCACAAACCCGACTGGCCAAAGAACGCGCGCAGCTCAATATTCTCAATACCCAAATTGCCGCACAACAAAATAAGCAGCAGCTAAAAGTTGATATTCAACGGGCCATTGCCAACGCCCGCGCCAACAAAAAACAATTTGAAGCTTCGGAAAAAACGGTAAGTGCGCTTGATCTCGCGTACATCAATACCGAAAAAAGATATAAACTAGGAGCCGTCAATACGTTTGAATATACCACCGCAAAAAATAATTTGGATCAGGCAACTATTGATTTAATCATTGCCAAATATAATTATCTCTATTCGTTACAAATCCTTGATTTTTATCAGGGTAAACGACTGGAATTAAAGTAATGTGACCTGACTTACAAATGAAGCTCCCCGAGGCAGAGTCATTGGGGTATCGCGCAAAGCTATGCACTGTTAATTGGTGGATCAGTTAATCAATCCCTCAATCGTGTACACTCGGAGCAAGTCCCGAGTAATTCTTTAGTTAAAAACAAAACAACCTCCAACATGGCCAAAACGGGAAAAAACAAAATCATTATTATTTTAGTCGTTCTGCTGGCTTGCCTGGTAGCGTTTGCCGCCTATAAAAACCGTAGTAAGCCAAAAGGACTTGCCGTCACGACCGAAGAAGTTACAAAACGAACCATCCGTGAACAAGTCTCCGCCAGTGGGAAAGTTTTTCCGGAAACGGAAGTAAAAATCAGTTCCGATATTTCCGGGGAAATTGTCGAACTTTTTGTCGAAGAAGGAGATACCGTCAAGGCTGGTCAGCTACTCGGCCGGATCGATGCCGATACGTATCAGGCCCAGGTGCAACGTAGTCAGGCCAGTGTCAGCAATGCCCGCGCTCAGGTCGCCAACAGCGAAGCAGGCATCGCCCGGGCCGAAGCGATTCTTAAACAATCCGAAGCACAACGCGATCAGATTACGGCACAAGTCGTGAACACCCGAATCATTCACGCTCGAAATAAAGAACTTTTTGACGAAGGTATTATTTCCGCCGCAGATTTTGATAATTCTCTTTCTACCCTCGACGGGATCGAAGCCAATCTTAAATCTGCCGAAGCCACGATTGCCTCTAATCGCGCCAATCTCGAGGCGGCCAAACAAAGTGTAAAAGCAGCGGAATTTAATGTAAAGAGTGCACAAGCGACGCTGGGAGAAGTAAATACAACCTTGCGGAGAACAAATATCGTTGCTCCGATGGATGGAATTATCTCCCGTCTGGACGTGGAACAAGGAGAACGGGTCGTAGGAACCTTACAAATGGCGGGAACAGAAATGATGCGCGTAGCAGATTTGAGTACGATCGAAGTACAGGTGGATGTCAGTGAAAACGATGTACTGCGCGTCAATGTAGGTGATCCAGCGGAGATTGAAGTGGATGCCTACATAGATCAAAAATTTACGGGCTACGTCACCGAGATTGCTAACTCCGCTACCAATAGTACCGCCGCCACTTTAACAACCGATCAAGTAACTAACTTCGTCGTGAAAATCAGGATCAATCCGGATTCTTATAGTGAAATGATGGCTAAAAGTGGTCGTTTTCCGTTTCGCCCGGGAATGTCCGCTTCGGTAGACATTAATACCAATACCGAAAAGGATGTGTTGACAATTCCTATTCAGGCGGTAACGACCCGGGACCTCAATCAGGTCGGAAAGAAAAAACCGGGAAAGAAAAAAGATAAAAAGAAAAAGGAAGTCGAAGAGAATGTTCAGGAGGTGGTTTTCGTGATGGAAGCGGATACGGCTCGTATGATTCAGGTAAAAACGGGTATTCAGGATGATAAATATATTCAGATTTTGGACGGATTGACCGAAGGGATGGAAATTATTGAGGGACCGTATAGTGTGGTGTCGAAGAAGTTGGAACAGGGTGAGGAGTTGCGGGTGGACGAGTAGAGATGAATGTCGAATATTGAATCTCGAATATTCATTGCCGGAGATTCAATATTCATTATTGGAGATTCAATATTCATTATTAAATAAATTCTTATCAACGCATTAATTCTGTTTATCAAGAATCCTGAAAAGGGGAAAGTAAAGACGAGGCTGGCGAAGACGGTGGGAGACGATCGGGCTTTGGCGATTTATAAAGCTTTGCTGGCGCATACGCGTAAATTGACTCTGCCGATGGACGTTACGCGTTTTCTTTTTTATAGTAACGAAATAAATTTTTCGGATGAGTGGTCAGCGGCAGATTTCCAGAAGGAAGTGCAGGCGAATGGTGATCTGGGTGACCGGATGAAAGCGGCTTTTGGGAGAGCGTTTGAAGCGCACGACCGGGTGTTGATTATCGGC
>CALLLR010000013.1 GCA_938008185.1 uncultured Saprospiraceae bacterium | reverse complement strand
GCGACAAAATCAGGATACCTTTGAACGGTGCTATGAGTTATTAAATAAAAATGCTTGTATTTCCATTTTGTCGGAAGGAACGATGAAGCACGAAAAGCGGTTGCGGCCCATCCAGAAAGGAACCGCAAAAATGGCTTTGGGCGTATACGAAAAGTTTGGAAATGAAAATGTACAAATCATTCCCGTTGGGGTCAATTACTCGGATAGCAATCAGATGCGGAGTGTGCTGATGGCCAGCGTCGGGGAGCCGATTTTGATCAAAGACTACCTGGAGATTTATAAAGAAAACCCAAGAAAAGCCATTCTGCAAATTACCCGGGAAATCGAACGCCAACTCAAAGAACGGGTGATCCACATTGCCGATCCGGCCGATGATCGCTGGGTCAATCAAATTCTGGAAATTCAGCAAAACAATCTGGAAGATACCCTTTGGCCGGCCTACGCCGAGTCGGATACCCTTCGCCAAAAGCAAATGGAACTAACTGAGCGGTTGAACCAAAAAACGGATACGGAAAAAGCGCACCTGAAAAAATTAGCAACCGAATATTTTCAAAAAATAAAAAAGAGAGGTTATATCGATCAGGCGGTTGCGCAGCCACAGCACGGTAGTGGGAGCGTAACCACGTTTCTAATCTTTGGAATCCTGCCAGCGTTGTTTGGCTCGATCACCAATTTTCTGCCCTTTTTTATTGCAAAAAAACTGGCGAAAGCCAAAGTGAAAAAAATAGAATTTTTCTCTTCGGTCCGGCTCGGTACCTATTTGGGCGTATATTTAGTTCAGTATTTATTTTTACTCATCCTAAGTTTGCTCGTTGGGAAAACATGGCTTTGGATCGCCGTGCTGGCTAGTCCGTTTTTTGGATATTTTGCGGTCGTTTACTTTGATAAGATGCGATTGTGGCGGGAGACGTGGCGGGTGGACGTTAGAGAACAAGAGGCGTTGTTGCGGGAGCGGGAGGAGATTTTGGAGAGGAGTTATGGCTGATTGTTTTGGTGGATTTTGTACAGTTACCTTACCTATTGACTAACTTCTAATCGAAGACTTGGTTTCTTAAATTTTTTGGTAAAAAAATAGCACCTTGCGAATAAGCTGGGGATGTTCAATTAACGGTGTCTAATCAGTTAACTCAATTTGCATGATTAAAATATTGATTGCTACTGTTTTTCTTCTTCTGTTAACCGGGATGCTCGTAGGTTACCCAAATGAAACAGCCTGATAGTTTAGTTTAATCATTATTCGTAATAGAAAATAGCCTGGGTCCCTACAAGAAAAACAACACTCCCGCCAATCCAACGCCACCCAACACAATTGTATAAGGCAAGGCCATCCAGATCATTTTTGTGTAAGACAACCGGATGGCGGGCGCCAGTGCGGACGTCAATAAAAACAAGAATGCAGCCTGTCCATTTGGCGTAGCCACACTCGGCAAATTGGTTCCGGTATTGATCGCAATGGCCAGGGTTTCCAGTTGTTCCCGAGAGATGGTTCCGGCATCGAACGCGGCTTTTACTTCGTTGATGTAGACCGTTGCCACAAAAACATTGTCACTAATCATCGATAGGAATCCATTCGCCAGATAGAATAAAGCGGGTTGGATGGATTCGTCCTGGTGCAAAACATAATCAATAATCGGGGTAAACAAATGTAGGTCGTGAATCATTCCCACGATGACAAAAAATACGGCCAGTAGCGCCGTGAAGGGTAGTGCTTCCTCAAAAGCGTGTCCGATACTATGTTCGTCCGTAATTCCCGTAAACGCCGTTTGGGTCACAATAATGGTCAGACCAATCAAGCCCACCGGAGCGAGGTGAAAGGCCAGGGCGACAATCAAAAATATGGCAGAAACGCCTTGTACAACGAGCGCATACTTCTCGGCTCCCGTTCTTTTTTCGTCCTGTTCGGCCAAAAATCCTTCAATGATATCTCTTACCTTGGTTGGTAGTTGCTCTCCGAAACCGAATTTTCCGGTTACTTCTAGTAAGATACAAGTCAGCAATCCACACGCCAGGACCGGCATGGTAATGGGGGCCATCGCAAAATAGAAGTCCATAAAATTCCAGCCCAATTTATCTCCAATGAGTAGATTTTGCGGTTCCCCGACAATGGTACAAACACCACCTAGTGCCGTTCCTACCGCACCGTGCATAACAAGGCTACGTAGAAATGAACGGAATTGCTCCAGCGTATCGCCTCCCAGTTCCTTCCGGTCGGCCACACCACTATCATCAAAATCCTTGTCACTCGAATGTACCTTATGATACACCTGATAAAAGCCGACAAAAACACCGATTAGTACGGCGGTTACGGTCAAAGCATCCAAAAAGGCACTTAAAAAGGCGGCAATGAAACTAAATAGCAGTGATAAGACGACTTTTGATTTTACTTTAATGAATATTTTACCAAAAATAAACATCAAAAGCGGTTTCATAAAATAGATCCCCGCCACCATAAATACCAACAAGAGGATTACTTCCAAATTCGCTTCAATCTCATGAAACACCGTATATGGGGTGGTCAGATTCATCAAAACCACCTGTAAAGCGATCAACCCACCGGACTGTAACGGATAACATTTCAGGGCCATAGCCAGGGTCAGAATAAATTCTCCGATGATAATCCACCCGGTAGCCACCGGTCCAACTGTAAATAACAGAATGGGATTTAAAACTAAAAACGCCAGAATTGTTTTTTTATACCAACCTGGTGAATTCCCTAAAAACGAGTTGTATGCCTCCATAAATATTCTTTTTGTGATTTATCCCGTAAAATTAAAATTTTATTTAAGAAGTTCTTTAAAAACTTCGAGAAGTTAAGGAAGAAAGGCCTTTTTGAGGTTTTGAGTAAAAATCATTTCTTTCAGGCGTGGGAACCATAAAACCATTATTTTTGTAATTATAGTTCGGTAATTTTTTCAGGAGGCTATTATTTTCAATAATTATTTGAGTGAGTAAGATTTTTTGCCAGTTGGCTAGTTCGCTGGTTAGCCAGTTAGCTAACTAGCTTTACTTTTATCGCTTATTAGTTCCAGATTAAAATTTACCGAAATATTATGTAAATTAGAAAAGAAAATAGCATGGTAAAGATAGGACCAGTCGATTTAGGGGAATTTCCGTTGTTGCTTGCGCCCATGGAGGATGTCAGTGACCCGCCTTTTCGGGCTTTGTGTAAGGCGCAGGGTTGTGATATGATGTATACGGAATTTATCAGTGTGGAAGGCTTGATTCGGGATGCGACCAAGAGTGTGCAAAAGCTGGACATTTATCCGGAGGAACGACCGATTGGTATCCAGATTTTCGGGGCGGAGATTGACTCGATGATGCGCGCGGCCGAGATTGTGGAGGACGCCCAGCCGGAGGTGCTTGACATCAACTACGGATGCCCCGTCAAAAAGGTAGTCTGTAAGATGGCCGGAGCGGGTATTTTACAGGATCTGGATCGCATGGTCAAACTTACCGATGCCGTAGTCAAAGCCACCAATCTCCCCGTGACCGTAAAAACCAGACTGGGTTGGGACGACGAAACGAAATTTATCGAAGAAGTAGCGGAACGATTGCAGGATGTAGGCATCAAGGCCTTGTCGATCCACGGTCGTACGCGGAAGCAGATGTATAAGGGCGAAGCCGACTGGTCGTTGATTGGAAAAATTAAAGAAAATCCGAGAGTAAAAATTCCGATTTTTGGAAATGGAGACATTGATTCTCCGCAAAAGGCCAAGTTGTACCGCGAGCGCTACGGCGTCGACGGGATTATGATCGGTCGGGCGGCGATTGGTTATCCGTGGATTTTCCGGGAAGTAAAACACTTTTTTGAAACGGGAGAAATCATGGCACCGCCAACCGTCGAAGAACGGGTCGCCGCGGCCCGTCAACATTTGACGCACTCACTGGAATGGAAAGGACCGAAACTTGGTATTTTGGAAATGCGTCGTCATTACACCAATTATTTCCGTGGCTTCCGCAATATCAAGGCCTGGCGGATGCAGCTGGTAACGCAAGATGATCCGGCGGCGGTTTTTCAGGTGCTGGATCAGATTGAGGAGATTTATAGTGGAATGGAGCAGCAGATGGTTTGATGTTGAGGTGTTGCGCTTGTTGAGGTGTTGAGTCGCTTTGCTTGTTGAATCGCTTCGCTCGTTGAGTCGCTTTGGTTGTTGAGGTGTTGAGTATTGTTTGTTGAATTTGATAGCGGTAAATTCAAATTCATCTGGGTTATCCAATAAGAAAGGAAACTATTCTATTGTTAAATAAATAGCATAAAAAAGTATTATGAGTAGGTTTGGAATCCTGGGTTTAGTTGCCGTAGTCATGGCCATTACCGGAGTTATTATTCAGGTGGCTTATGATGATAGGGGATTTTATTTGGTGATTGTTGGATTACTGCTTTCTATTGTCAGACAAGTGACGAAGGCTAAGAATAGAAAAATCTGAATATCCTAAAAC
>CALLLR010000012.1 GCA_938008185.1 uncultured Saprospiraceae bacterium | reverse complement strand
ACGCTTTCTTAAATTCTTCTCGTAATTTTTCGTCAGCTACTAAATCTGACATCCGGGGTGACTTCTTCTTTTTCATGTCAATCTTATTTTTTTTATTAAATTTACAAAATATGATTGACACACTTTATTTGAACAGTCCCTGAAAAACGCACATCAACCAATCCACACATCAACCAATCCACACATCAACCAATCCGCACATCAACCAATCCGCACATCCACCAATCCACACATCCTCATTTTTTCCTCAATCTCCTCCAGGCAAAGATTTCCAATGCTCCCTTCGTGTGTATGAATCACTTTACCCGAATATTCAAAACTACCATCCTCGACAGCTGCTCCAACCTTCTGATAGGCTTCACGAAATGGAATTCCCATTTTTACCAACTCATTTACTTTTTCCACGGTGTACAGATATTTATATTTTTCGTCGGCCAGAATATTTTTGCTAACCTCAATTTCAGCCAGGCAATGTGTCGCCAGTCGGAGACCGTTTTTTATATTTTTAAATGCCGGAAAAAGTACTTCTTTTAATAATTGAAAATCACGATGATAGCCACTGGTCAGATTGGCATTCAGCATACTTACTTGGCCGGGTAAAGATTGCAATAGATTACAATGTCCCCGAATTAATTCGAAAACATCCGGATTTTTTTTGTGAGGCATAATGCTGCTTCCCGTAGTGAATTCATTGGGTAGTTTTAGGAATTTATAATTTTCGTTGCTGAATAATACCACGTCTGCCGATAGCTTTCCTAGCGTTGCACCGATTCCCGCAATGCCAAAACTTAAAAACTGCTCCGTTTTGCCTCTCCCCATTTGTGCGTGAATAGAATTATAAGCCAAACCTTGAAATCCCAGTAATTTCGTCGTCATTTTTCGATCGAGTGGAAAAGAACTTCCGTAACCGGCAGCCGATCCCAACGGGTTTTGATTATTGATTTTATAAACAGAGGAGAGCAGCGTCAGATCATCCACCAATGATTCGGCGTAGGCCCCAAACCACAAACCAAAAGAAGAAACCATCGCCACCTGCGTATGGGTATATCCCGGCATCAATACGTGTTGGTATTTTTTGCTTTGTGAAATGAGGACTTCGAAAAGGTCTTTTGTTAAATCGATAATCTCTTTAATTTCTGATTTGAAAAATAACCTCAAATCGACCATGACCTGATCATTCCGAGAACGGCCTGCGTGAATTTTTTTACCGGTGTCTCCCAGTTTTCTGGTTAATAATAGTTCCACCTGAGAATGAACATCCTCTACTCCTGGTTCTATAATAAAATTGTTTTGTTCAATCAGCGCTAGAATTTCTGCCAGAGCAGATTCAAGCGTCGTCAATTCTGTGGCCGTTAGCAAGCCGATGGATTCGAGCATTTTTATATGAGCCAGTGTTCCTTGTACATCAAATTTGGCCAGTTGCAGATCAAAATCCGGATCATTTCCAATCGTGAAAGATTCGATTAAACTATTTATTTTAGTGGACTTTTCCCAGAGTTTCATAAGGATTGATTTTTGTAAACAGTGATGAGGTTGGTGAGTAGTTGGGCGTAGGTTTCGATCCCGTTTTTTATTTCAGAAAGTAAAATGAATTCATCTGCCGTGTGAGAACGACTGGAATTTCCGGGACCCATTTTTAAAGTCGGAAAAGACATGAGCGCCTGATCTGATAGGGTGGCGGAGCCAAAAGTCGCAATCCCCAGTTTTAGTCCAGCCTTTACGAGTGGATGCTGAAGAGAAATTCCCGAAGGCTCCAGTCGTAAGGATCTCGCCGTAAGATCGGAGTAAGTATTTTTATTTAAATAATTAAAGATTTCGGTATTTGAATAGGTCTCGGTTGTTCGGACGTCGACCACAAATTGACATATATCCGGAACCACATTGTGTTGGGTACCAGCGTTGATTTGGGTAACCGAAATTTTTATGGGTCCCAGTAGTTTTGATACTTTCTCAAAGCTTAATTTTTTTAAATATTCAATGTCCCGGAGCGCGTGATAAATTGCGTTGTCTCCTTCGTTTCGTGCGGCGTGTCCGGCTTTTCCACCTGCGATTCCGTCAATTACCATCAGTCCTTTTTCGGCGGTTGCCATTTTCATTTGGGTCGGTTCCCCCACGATTCCAACATCTATTTTTCCAAGTTGTGGTAATACGGCCGCCACCCCGTTTTTACCGGAAATTTCTTCTTCGGCGGAAGCCAGAAAAATTAAGTTAATGGGTAGATTTTTTTGTTGATAAAAGTGTAAAAAAATCGCTGCGAGTGAAACCAGAGATCCTCCTGCGTCGTTACTCCCGAGTCCGTACAGTATCTGGTTTTCCACACTTGGTAGAAACGGATCGCGTTGCCATCCCTTGACTGGTTTTACCGTATCGTGGTGAGAATTTAAAAGCAGGGTAGGGTACTCTGGATTTGGATTTCGGGTGGCTACCCAAATATTGTTTAGATGCCGATGTACCGGAATATTTTTTTGGGTGAAAAAATCCTGTAGAATTTTCGCTGTCTTATCTTCGGCCTTACTAAATGAAGGAGTTGCGATCAATGACTGAAGCAGTTTAATCGCTTCCGATTTTATTTTTGAATTTACAAGCATACTTCTGTTCCTTTTAGGTGATAAATTCCGTCCACACCACAAATCATAACTTTAGAAACCATTGCTTGTTTTGCTGCCAAAGCATTTTCTATTTTGGGGATCATTCCGGCTGAAATAATTCCTTCTTTTTTTTGTTGCAAATAAGATGTTTTTGCCAGGGTTTTAAAGACAGACTGGTCGTCCAAAGGATCTTTTAATACGCCATTTTTTTCAAAACAAAACTTAAGGGTCGTTTGGTAGGTCTTTGCCAGATTACTCGCTAAAACGGAGGCGATCGTATCCGCATTGGTATTTAGTAATTGCCCCTGACCATTATGGGTGATCGCACAAAATACCAGAACAATGTTTTGTGATAATAAGCTGATTATCAGGGCTGTATTGATATTTTTTACATCTCCTACCCAGCCGTAATCAATTTTATCAACCAGTCTTTTCTGAGAGGTGATAAGGTTTCCGTCTGCTCCCGAGAAACCCATCGCATTTACTCCTAAAGACTGTAAATGGCTCACCAGTTTTTTATTCAGTAAACCCGCATAAACCATCGTGGCTACGTCCAGGGTAGCGCTATTGGTAATCCTTCTTCCTTCCATCATTTTCGTTTCAATACCCAATTTTTGGCAAATCTTTGAAGCCTCTTTTCCGCCTCCGTGTACCAGAATTTTAGCTCCTTTTATTTTTGCAAAATATTTCATCGCTTCTTTCCAGGCTGCTTCATCATCCAGCAATTTTCCCCCAATTTTTATGATCGTTAATTTTTTCATACTACTAGTTTTTAAACAACTTCATCAAATAAGAGTTTCTCCAGAACAACTTGGGCGGTCACGGCTCGATTTCCTGCTTGCTCAATGACCAGAGATTTTTTGTCTTCCATTACCGCATCCGCAACCACCACATTCCTTCGTACGGGTAAACAGTGCATAAAATAAGCGTCATTCGTCAGCGACATTTTTTCTTCCGTCACCATCCAATTTGAATTGGTGGAAAGAATTTTTCCGTACTTCTCGTAACTTGACCAGTTCTTGGCGTATATAAAATCGGCATTTGCAAAAGCTTTTTGTTGGTCATATTCAATGGTGCTTCCGGAGGTGAATTCCGTTGACAGTTCGTAACCTTGGGGATGGGTTACCACCATTTCATAATCTGTTTTTTGCATCCATTCTAAAAAAGAATTTGCTACCGCTTGTGGTAAAGATTTTGGATGGGGCGCCCAGGTGAGGACAACTTTTGGACGCTCTTTTTTCTTAAATGATTCGATGGTAAAGAGGTCCGTAAAGGACTGCAACGGATGCAGGACTGCCGATTCCAGATTGACGATGGGGACCGTGGCATACTTCACAAATTGCTTGATTACCTGATCCGCATAATCAAGCCGTCGATCTTTTAAACCAGCAAAAGTTCGAATCCCGATAATATCGGCGTATTGGCTAATCACTGTCGCCGCTTCTTTGACATGCTCCGCCTTATCGAGATTCATTACCGTACCATCTTCAAATTCCAGTCCCCAACCTTCTGCCAAATTCATCGGAATCACGTTCATTCCCAAATTTAGTCCTGCCTTCTGCGTACTTAATCGAGTTCTTAAGCTGGGATTAAAAAATAGTAACACCATTGTTTTATTTTTTCCCAATGCCAGATTTTCAAAAGGATTTGCCTTAATCGCTTTTGCTCTTACCAATAAATTTTTTAAATCAGAAACATCCTCAACAGAAATAAAATTTTCCATAGTTTTTTTATTAAAATTCAACAATTCAACAATTCAACAATTCATGAACCACGAAAAAATACGAGCAGATCTCGTTGATTACGGCGATAAACTTTTTGTCAATAGTGCAGGCGCTTCCCTGATGCCACGATCCGTAGGAGAAAAAATTAAGGAGTATCTAGATCGGGAGGAACGATTGGGTGGTTACACCGTTGCTGGACAACAGGCTGAGGAGATTGCTGAATTTTATCGCGAGGCCGCTCATCTTATCGGATGCGCTACGCACAATATTGCCTTTGCTCACAGTGC
>CALLLR010000011.1 GCA_938008185.1 uncultured Saprospiraceae bacterium | reverse complement strand
ATTCGTCGGTTGCTTCGTAAGTAACGGTATTATTTCCGATGGGGAAATTTTCGCCGGGAGCGAGTCCTGCAGTTTGAGTGATGGTAGCAATTCCAGTTGGGCAATTAGTGGTTGGAACGGGAATTGACCAGTTAGCCACTACGGTGGTTTGTCCTATCGCGGTGGTTAAAGATTGGTCGCCGGGGCAGTCGAGGACTAGCACTGGACCATCATTTATAATATTAACAGAGTAATCTTCAACTTCTCCAAATTGAAAACTATCACAAGGAGCTGCATAATCATCTCGTTGCATACTAATTCTCATTCGAGTACTTCCTAGGGTAGCAGTGACCGGGATATTTAAATTCCCATTCAAGGCAGGAGGAAGTGTTCCGTCTGGTCCGGTGGGATGAATTGCTTCTAGTACCAATTCTCCAGCGTCTTCAAAATCAGCATCCTGATTAAAGTCAATCCAGATTCGGACATATTCATCATAATGAGGGTAGGCAAAATTGGCTTGTACTGTAATTGGAAAAACATCACCAACAGAAACGGTGGTACTTAATCCAGTAAAGTCAGCGTATTGTTCTTTGAATGAGCTATTTTGAATATCGCCAAAGCCAACACTATCGATCCATTCTATCCAAGGTTCCATACCCAGGGTGGCACAGTAACCGGTTGTTCCCGGAATACCAAGACAAGTACAACCATCCTCCTGAATCATATCGCCAGTGGTGTTTGGATTACCATCATTACAAAGAGTACCTGGTATTTGTGGAAAAAATGGATTGGTATCATCACAATCTGAATTATCTTCTACGTAACCCGGTAGCGGTGGACAGTCAAAAGATGGGGCGGCGTTGGCATCACCGAGTAAGTCTCCATCCAAATCCGGATATCGTGCAATTGGATCAGCTCCTTCGTCAATTGTTTGATTACAATTATTATCAATACCATCACATAATTCTATAGCACCAGGAAAAATCGTGTTATCGGTATCGTCACAATCTCCTTCACAGACCTTAAATCCATCTCCATCCAAATCAAATCCTTCATCAATATCACCGTCACAGTTATTATCTAGGCCATCACAAATTTCAGCAGCATTATCATTGACGGTAGCTTCAGTATCATCACAATCGCAGACCGCACCAAAATTATCCATATCAGCATCTATTTGATCTGGATTTGCTACGGTAGGACAGTTATCTGTATCATCTGGAATACCATCCTTGTCCGTATCCAGATTAGGGGAGAAGGTTTCGGTTGCTCCTAAATCCACTAGTGCGTTTTGTATACGGGGTTGTTGATCAAGATCAAGCATTAAACCAAGTGAATTAAGTGGGACATTGTTTCCAGCATTAATTGCGGGTGAACCAACCGGAATCCCGTAAGTAGTTGTAAGGTCAGGGTTTATATTGAATATCATTCCATCACCACAAGTCACATTTGATGCTGTACCGCTGTTAAGATCATTACAACTTGCCACATCGACGATAGAATATGAGATATTGGGAGTACCATAATTGGCTCTAAAAACAGAGCCACCTGAAGATACTGGATTATTCCAGAAGATGCAGTTGGTAATATTGGGGCTAGTAGTTCCTTCGGCATCCCCTGAATTATTATACATGGCTCCGCCAACAACAGAAGAGTTGAGGGTGAAAGTACAGTTGATAACAGTAGGACTTGCAGAGCCGATACCGTTACCAAGATTATAAATTCCACCGCCACCAAACTGTGCAGCGTTACCAATGATTAGAGAATTGCTTATCTGCGCATCGGCTGCACCATCTTTTCCAAAAGAATAAATACCACCACCAGCATAGCCTGAGTAGTTATTAAGGATTTGACAACGGTCAATAATTGGATTGCAAAGCCCGTCTTGACCGTTATTGTAAATAGCACCACCTCCATTCCCGGTACTATTATTAGCAAAAATACAGTCTATAATCTGGGGTTGACAATTGCCATTTACCTTTCCACCATTATAAAGTCCTCCTCCATCATTATCACAAATATTATTTTCAAAAACAGAATTGCTGATAAGACTGGTACAGGTAGCACCGTAGTCTGCAATGTTTGCCATTCCACCTCCAAAACCAAAAGCATAATTATTTTTAAAAATACAATCGTTGATTGTTGGACTGGATTCACCTCCATTACTGGCTAAATTATGCCATCCACCTCCTGCGCGATCTGGATTATCGAAACCTCCTTCGTCAGCATTGGCCATTCCGTATTCTATTGTAAAACCGTCGAGCAGGGTAGCGGAGCTAACGTTGACGGTACGAATGACTGAATAGCTGTTATCCTCATTGGAAGAAGTACCGATGGCACCACTTAAAATAGTCAGGTTGGTAATTGGATCTCGTTCGGAGCGATTGGTCTCCGTACCGTTAAAACCACCATAGACAGCTACCCCAGATGGAATAACAAAAGATGCGTTTCGATCTATTGTGTCTGGAAGATATATGCCGGCAGCAACCCATACTTCTGCTCCTGCGGTGCTATTGGCAAGAAGATCACTTAGTTCGCCACTGGCTTCCGTCCAGGAGGATCCGTCTCCGGTGCCATTGGGCGTAATATGGATGACTTGCGCAGAACTATTAAACTGAAAGCATAAGCAGATAAGGATTATGACGGGTATAAACTTTCTCATATTGGAGGGTTTAAAATGTGGTGTTTTGTCCTAATAAAAGGATGTCTTGTTATTTGTTGTAATGCAAACAGGAGTGGACCAAGCCTGTTACTTTGGTAAAATATTTAGCAAAGTAACAGGCTTGACAGCTTTGTCTCGCCAGGCGACCTGCCTTCTTAATATTTTAATAAGAAATCAGATACGCTTTAGATTGAAAAGGGGGATTTCAATAAGTCTTTTGCTCAATAATTATCCGTTCAGTTTTGGGACGAATGTTATTATTTTGCTGAAAGTGATTGTGAGAATAAAAGGTTATGTGCTTGAGGAAGCTTAAAAATAAGATATTTTTTGCAAAAATACCTAAAATATTATAGAAATAGGGAGAATTATTCAAAATAGTATAATTGTATTGAATTTAATTGTTATATTGCGATATAGTAATTTATAAATTAAACGTAATGGGTCTTATAAAAACAAGTTTATACACGGATCAGCAAAATGAGCTAGCGATGTTGGTAAAAGTTTTGGGACATCCGGCGCGGATTGCAATATTGGAACAATTGAGGGAATCCACTACTTGTATTTGTGGAGATCTGGTTACCGAAATCGGACTCGCACAGCCTACCATTTCCCAGCATTTGAAAGCGTTAAAACAGGCTGGCCTGATTAAAGGTACGGTCGAAGGCACGAAGATGTGTTATTGTCTTGATATTGATAAATGGAAAGAAATAAAGGAGCAATTTCTTTCTTTTTTTAAGAAAATAAGCTCTGCAAATAATTGTTGTTAGTAATTATTTGAGCATTTTTTACACTAAAAATAAATTTTTTATGAAAATATCTGATTTTAAAAAAGAACTGACTAAGATCGAAAAGTTAGATTTTTATCTGCCAGATGGTAAAGCCATTCCTGCTCATTTTCACATTACAGAAATTGGGGTGGTCACCAAAAGTTTTATCGACTGCGGTGGGACAGTTCGCGAAGAAAAAGTAGCTAGTTTACAACTCTGGGAAGCCAATGATTTTCACCACCGACTCAGTACCGAAAAACTATTGGGTATTATCACCCTTGCCGAATCCAAGTTAGGGATGGAAGACCTCGAAATCGAAGTGGAGTATCAAGCCGGAACTATCGGAAAATTCGGGATGGAATCAAAGGGTGGTCGTTTCCAACTGACGAATAAAAAAACGGCTTGTCTCGCTTTGGAAGATTGTGGAATCCCTACGGTAGTGAAAAATTTGGTTCAGGCAAAAGGAAGTTGCACGCCGGGTGGAGGGTGTTGTTAATGTTTTGAAGTTGTTTAAGAACAAACAAAAAACAAGTGTTAGCATCACTGTTTTTGTGAGATTCTTAAACAACTTCTTTCTGGTAGTTAGGTGGAATTACGATTAAGTTTTCTATCTCTTTTCCAATTTTTCAAAAAAATGCCCCACCATTTTTAGGGTGTTTTGTAAAAAGTCCTCATTTGCAACTGGAATTTTTATAAAAGTCTTGCCTGATTTCTCGTCCTTTTCGGTAATGTTTTTTACAAAATCAGCGGTCTTTTCCGGACTCTGTAAAATATTTGCCATCCCCTGGAAAAATGCCATTCCTTGTTCCAGGATTTCCTGTGGATGGGTGGTGACCCGGGAATGACCGGGTGTTTCTGACTCGGTAGACTCTTGCGGACTTGGGTTTTCAGTGAACGCTGGATCCTGGGGGACCTCCTGCTCGGCTGGTTTTTGCTGCTCGTCGATTTCTTTTTTTATTTCGTCCATCGAAGCATCGGCGGGAGGAGCCTGGAGAGGTTCTGAAGCAGCACCTTCCGTTAGATCTTCGATTTTTCCCATAAAGTTCGAAAATTTGGATTGGGATAAAAATATAGCATCTTCTCCGTCGTCCAGGACCCCTTTAAACATCGCATTTTTAAATTTTAAAATACCAAGCATCCGGTGTTCAATCGTATGAGCAGCAACGAGGTTAATCACCTGAACCGGGCGTTTCTGTCCCATTCGATACACGCGGGCAATACGTTGCTCCAGAATGGCCGGATTCCACGGAATATCCAGGTTGACCACCAGCGAAGCAGCTTGTAAATTAAGGCCTACGCCACCGGCATCGGTAGACAAGAATACCCGGCATTCGGGATCATCCCGGAAATTGTCCAACAGCGCCTGCCGCTTTTTACTGGGCACGCCACCGTGCAGATACTGGTAAGGCATATTTCGATCTTCGAGTTCCCGGGCGACAATATTATTCATCCGGGCCCATTGACTAAAGATAACCGCTTTTTCTCCCGGATTACAGAAAAATTCTTCCAATATACAAATGAGCTCCGTAATTTTAGTATCAAAACGTGTTTCCTGATCAATTACATAAGTACTGTCACAAACCATTCGCATTTTACTAAGCGCACTCATCAAACGTTTACGATCCGGTTCACTCAAAAAATTATATCTTCTCCATTTGGCTACCAACCGTGCTACATAATCCTTTTGTTCGTCGTGCACTTCTCGTTGTTCTTCCGTCATCGGTACGAGTAAGACCTTGTCTTGTCGCTTCGGAATTTGTCGGAGGACTTGTTTTTTGGTTCTCCGGATCAGCGTGTCAGAAAGTATGATGCTTATTTCTTTTAGATGATCGTACCCAATTATTTTTCCGGATTTAGGATCGGTGATTTGGTGGTGATCCAGAAAACGATAAAGCGGCCCGAGCTTAAACTGATTAATAAACTGCATGATAGAATACAATTCTTCCAAACGGTTTTCAATCGGTGTACCCGTAAGGACAATCGCATAGGGAGACTTTATTTTTTTAATCGCAATACTGGTTTTAGCCTTCCAGTTTTTGATGCGTTGTGCTTCGTCCAGGATTACCAAATCAGGTTCCGTTTGATTAAGATATTTTATATCGTTAGCGGCCATCCGATAACCCAGAATATGATAAAAATCTTCGTTTTCCTTGTATTGTTTCTGACGTTGTAAAACGCCTCCTTCTACCACGTGTGCTTTAGATTTAGTAAATTTTTCAATTTCACTTTTCCATTGATATTTTAAGGAAGTTGGACAAACAATAATTACACGACCAATGTTATAATATTTTTTATAAAATTCAGCCGCCGCAATGGCTTGTACCGTTTTTCCAAGACCCATGTCATCGGCCAGTAAGCTCCGGCCCGCATTGACGATAAACTGAACACCCGCCTTTTGGTAGTCATATAATTTAATCTTTAATAAAGTATTAAATAAAGGAGCGTCTTTTCCCTTTTTAAATAATCTTTTGTTTTTAATGATCCGGTTGATGGTGCTTCTTTTTTCTAAAATAAATTCCAGCGCATCTTCATAACAACGAAAGTCTTCACTGATCAAACGGGCAGCTTCGAGCAGTTTTTCAAATTTTAAATAACCATTGCGACTAAGAATACCATCTTTTGTAAAATAATTATTTTTGAGTGCCTGAAAATCAGCAGTATCTTTTGTCCCAATACTCATTTTGATCACCCGTTCTTTTCGGTAGTCCAGATAGATGGAAGAGTGGGGTTGTTGGTAACCAGCATTAAAAATTTTTCGGTAGCCTCGTTTGCGGGAAAGTTTGCTTAGCGCATATCCCAGATGTTTACAAGTACCCAGTTGATTGGTTTTAAAATCAAGACAGGCACAAAAATTAGCGCTGTCATCTTTGCTGCGAATGGCTATTTTATATTGACTTCCGGTTTCGGGATTCAGGATATGAAAGTCCGAAAAGATGGGATGCTCGCCAAGATTGGTTAGTTTAAATTTCGTCTGCTTACCAAATTGCTTGCGTAGTGCGGCCTGCCATTGATCCAGCGTGAGATCATCTGGTTTCCGGGTATAGGAAATCTTCTTTTCTTTTTTCTTCTTGCGGCTTTTTTTTGTTTTGCGAGTAGCGGTCTGTTTGCTCATGAGTTAGTTGTTTTATCAGCTAGCCAAGATACAAAAGAAAATAGATAAATATCCTCTGAAATGGGTCTAATTTAAAAAACGATCTACATTGTACCATGCAGACCGTTCTTATTAAACAACTTCATTATTTGAGAGCACCTCAATCTAATCTCCCAGCAACAGCCCACTCACCGCCGCATTATTACAAGCCCATTTCATATTATGCTACACCACTATCTGAAATTTTCATCAGCGATTCACTATAAATCGTATCTATACTGCTCCCAAGTAAATATCAAAAGTAACCGCCAAATTTCCCTGCGTATCTTCCAGCGCGATGGGTAGAATTCTACGCGTTGCTTTTTCCTGCGAAGCCCAGGGGTCTTTTTCAATATGTGGATCACCCTGAAAATATAATTGAGAAACCAGTTCTCGACTATTTTTTTCGGTAATCCGGAAATGGATATGGGCAGGACGGTAAAGTTGTCCATTCAGATACTTGCCGGGTAGAATCGTTTTAAAAGAATACTTCCCGTTTTGATCACTATACCATTTACCCCGTTGCCGAAAAGCGCTGGAATCATTATCGTATTCGCCTTCGGTATTGCAGTGCCAAATTTCAACCAGTGCGTTAGGCAGCGGCGTGACACAATCAGCACCGTAGACGGTACCTTGCAAAGTAATCACCGAGCCAGACAATCCAGCATAAGTCAGATCCTGTCGCAACGGAGCTTCTGCCCGATAAAAAGGACCGAGAATATCATTGGTCGTGTCACAGTCTCCCACAAAACCATCTTCCCCTTTTTTTACCATTCCAAAAGCGGAGATACTACAAATGGCAATGGTTGTCTTTTTTAAGAAATCTTTTCGGCGCATATAATTAATTTTAGGTGAGATAAGAACTCAAAAGATTGATAGTCAGAGGGGTAGATTTATAACGTAAAAAAAAACGCTTTGTTGCTCTAAAAGTAAGCGATGAATATTTTGTTAAATTTGCGCGAGTTAAGCAAACATTGTATCCACCATAAGCATTAAGTACTACATGGATTCATTTACACAGATAGCCTTAGGGGCCGCGGTTGGAGAGGTCGTTTTGGGAAAAAAAGTAGGAAACCGGGCAATGGTCTGGGGCGCCGTCGGAGGTACGATCCCCGATCTGGATATTCTGGCTAATTTTGTTACTGATGAGATGACGGCGCTGGCGTTTCATCGGGGTATTAGTCATTCGTTTTTGTTTGCGGCTACTTTTCCGATCGCGCTGGGTTGGCTGGTGCATCGTCTGTATGAAAGTGGCATTTATAAAACCAAAGGCTATAAGTCACTGGTGATTTTTGGGGTCATGTTATTTTTTACCGCCGTGGCCACAGTCATTTCTGCCATTCCGATTTTGACCGGAGGCGATCCATTTTATCCAACGATTATTGGGTTTGTTTTAATAGGAACAGCGTTGGCACATTGGCTCAAAGTGCGCTATTATCGGGCGGAGTTAACCGAGGTAAATGCCAGTTGGAAAGACTGGTCGTGGTTGTTGTTTTGGGCGATTTTTACCCATCCGCTGTTAGACTGTTGTACGGCCTATGGGACGCAGGTTTTTCAACCATTCTCCGATTACCGGGTGGCACTTAATAATATTTCGGTGGTTGATCCGATCTATACGCTGCCTTTAATCATCGGTTTGTGGCTGGCAGCTCGACTCTTTAGAAATTCCCGACTCCGGTCTCTATTTAATTATTTTGGTCTGGGCTTGAGTACCGCTTATCTTATTTTTACTTTTTGGAATAAAAGCAGAATTGATACAG
>CALLLR010000010.1 GCA_938008185.1 uncultured Saprospiraceae bacterium | reverse complement strand
AAATAGGGATTTTTTAGATTATGTCCCAACCTATTTTGGTACTTATGCTGGATTCTCTTACATTTGTGGCCAAGAAGTCTAATAATTAAATATTAACACCTAATTCAATATGAATTTACACGAATATCAGGCAAAAGAATTACTTAAGAAGTATGGCGTTGTGATTCCGGCAGGAATCGTTGCCACAAATGTGGACGAAGCAGTTGCTGCTTATCACACCCTTAATAAGGAAACCGGTACCGAGTACGCGGTGGTAAAAGCGCAGATTCATGCGGGTGGACGTGGGAAAGGTGGTGGTGTAAAGGTCGCCAAGAATGCGGACGAGGTACGTCAGTTTTCGGACGATATTATCGGGATGATGCTGAAAACACCCCAAACACCGGGTGGACTGGAAGGAGAAGGTAAATTGGTGCGTAAAGTACTGATTACCGAAGACAGCTACGTACCTAGTTTTGACGAATGCAGCGAAATGTACGTTTCGATTCTAATGGATCGGGAGCGTAAGTGTAACGTAATTATTTACTCCACGGAAGGTGGAATGGATATTGAAAAAGTAGCCGAAGAAACGCCGCAATTATTGCACAAAGAATACATCGATCCTACCTTGGGTCTGCAAACTTTTCAGTTAAACAAGATTGCTTTTAACCTGGGCTTATCGGGCGCAGCCTTGAAGGAGATGCGTAAATTTATTTACAATCTTTATCAGGCATTCGTCGGTAGTGACGCCAGTTTGTTTGAAATTAATCCAGTGATCGTTACCGGGACTGATAAAGTAATTGCGATTGATAGTAAAGTTTCTCTCGATGAAAATGCCTTGTTCAGACATCCTGATCTGGCGGAACTGAGAGATACGGACGAAGAAGATCCGGTAGAAGTAGAAGCGAAAAGTTATGGCCTGAATTACGTCAACCTGGATGGTAATGTAGGTTGTATGGTCAACGGTGCCGGACTAGCCATGGCGACGATGGATATCATCAAACTTTCGGGTGGAGAGCCTGCCAACTTCCTCGACGTAGGAGGTACGGCGGATGCGGATCGGGTAGAAAAAGCGTTTAGAATTATTTTGCGGGATCCGGCGGTAAAAGCCATCCTGATTAATATCTTTGGTGGAATCGTACGTTGCGATCGGGTAGCGCAGGGAGTAGTGGATGCGTATAAGAACATGGGCAATATCAAGGTGCCGATTATCGTTAGATTACAAGGAACAAATGCGGACATCGCAAAGAAAATTATCGACGAATCTGGACTGGAAGTCCACTCTGCAATCCTCTTACAAGAGGCGGCAGATCTGGTACAGAAGGTATTGGAGGTGTAAGCTTAAACAATTTTGAAATTGATAAAAAAAGCGTTTTCTTCGATCAAGGGAAACGCTTTTTTAGGTTTACTAAATAAGAATGGATCGAAAAATTTCTATGATTTTTGTCAAATATCCGTTAGATTTACTTTAAAGTACCTATCATGAAAAACCTTATTCTCTTATTTTTAGTTGTACAATTTTTGGCAATGAGTTGTAGTTCCGGTCCATCAACTTCTACCACCAATGCGAAGGCAGCGGGTGGAATTGTTGATTTGGACGCCGCCGCTTTTAAAGCTAAAATGTCGGAACCCAATACGATGGTGCTGGACGTGCGAACCCCCGCAGAGATCGCCGCAGGAAAAATACCGGGTGCTTTTGATCTGGATATTCAGGATCCAGTATTTAAAGCGGAAGTAAACAGACTGGATAAATCCAAAACTTATTTGGTTTATTGTAAAAAAGGAGGAAGAAGTGCACGGGCTTGTTCTGTTTTAGAAGAAGCAGGTTTTGAAAAAATATACAATCTGGAAGGTGGATATGATGGGTGGAAGGCTTTTGAAAAGGAATAGGAAATTTTATAAAAATAATCAGGATGAAATATATTGATATCATCACCAATGCGTATACCGGTTACGCCGGTTATCTTTGGCAGGAAATTACCAATCCCAGCTGGCATAATTATTTTTATTGGTTACTTTTGGTTTCGCTATTTTTTTTGGTCTTGGAAGTGGTGATCCCCTGGCGAAAAGAACAGCGTACGTTGCGAAAAGATTTCTGGTTGGATGGATTTTATATGTTTTTCAATTTCTTTATTTTTTCCTTGGTTATCTATCAGGCGGCCAGTGACGTGGTAGTCAATTTATTTAATGATGGAATCAAAGGATTGACTGGAGGTTTTGATCTACAAGCCATTAATCCCATGCGGAACTTTCCGGTATGGGCCATTTTGTTAATTGGGTTTGTAGTGCGGGATTTTGTGCAATGGTGGATTCATCGGTTGTTGCATAAGTCAGAACGACTTTGGGAATTTCACAAGGTACACCACTCGGTAGAGGAGATGGGATTTGCGGCACACCTGCGTTTTCACTGGATGGAAAATGTGGTCTATCGGGTATTAGAATATATTCCGCTGGCCCTGCTGGGAATTGGTCTGCACGACTTTTTTATCATCCATATTTTTACCCTTATCTGGGGTCATTATAATCATTCGAACATCAGCATCAGTGGATATATTACGGGTGGAATACTGGGCGGTTTTTTTGGGGTGCTGACCGCATATGGTTTGCTGGATATTCCGGTATTAATTGAAATGGTCTGGTGGCAAAAAACGGAATGGATATTAGCTTTTGCCGGAATAGGGAGTATCTTGTTTGGTGGGGTTATGAAGTATATTTTTAACAGTCCGGAGATGCACATCTGGCACCATTCGTACGAATTGCCTGAAGATCGTCGTACGGGGGTAAATTTTGGTTTAACCCTTGCTATCTGGGACTACCTTTTTGGTACGGCCTATATTCCGCATCCTGGAAAAGATATTAAGTTAGGTTTTCCCGGAGTCGAAACATTCCCGGAGGATTTTAAAGGGCAGTTGTTGCACGGCCTGAAGGGAAGAAAAAAATGAACATTCAACATCGGACATTCATTCTTCAAAAATCACGAAAGCAGTGCGTTATTCACTAAAAAATTATTAGTCTTTTGTCATGAAAATAAAATACCTATATTTCATCCTGGCCATCATTTTTTTACAATGTACTACGGCACCCAAAGTAGCCGGACAATTTACCGAGGCCGAATTTAAAACTATGGCCGACAAGATGGCCAAGGGCAGCGTTATTGATATCACGGTAGAAGAACTAAAAAACCATTCTTCCGATTACGTAATCCTAGATACCCGTGAAAAGGCCGAATACGACATCAGTCATATTGAAGGTGCAATCTGGGTTGGCTATGATGATTTTGATCTGAAGCGACTTGAAAATGAAAACATCTCTAAAGATGCGAAGGTATTGACCTATTGTTCAGTTGGATATCGAAGTGAACGAATCGGGGAGAAACTGCAGAAAGCAGGATATGATCGGGTCTATAACTTATACGGTAGTATTTTTAGCTGGATCAATGCCGGTTATCCTTTAGTCGATGGATATAGCAGACCTACCAGTCAGGTACACGGATACAATCAGCGTTGGGGCAAGTGGGTCAAGGATGGAAACGTAGTGATATATTAATCTTTGGCTTCAAGTCGGGTACCCTGCGATAACTTTACGCTATACACGGAACAATCTTTTTTAAATTCTTTTTTATACTTTTCGGTAACAACCTTTTTAAAAGTCTTAAAGGCTTTCTTTGTAATCAGGTTAATGGTGCAGCCACCAAAGCCGCCGCCCATCATTCGCGCTCCTAGTATATTTGGATTTTCTTTGGCCAAATCCACCAGAAAGTCAAGTTCTTGACAGCTGACCTGGTACTGGTTGCTTAAACCTTCGTGAGATTCAAATAATAATCTGCCCAAAGTTATGAGGTCGTTCCGTCGAATAGCTTCCGAAAACTGCTGCACCCGATCATTTTCATGGATGACATAAAGTACTTTTTGGTAATCTTCTTCAGAAATAGTCATTTTAATAGCAGCTAAAGCACTTTCTGTGGCATCCCTAAGCGCAACAATATTCAATAATTCAGATACTTTCTCGCAGACGGCACGCCTATCATTGTAAGCACTTTGGGATAAATCATGCTTTACGTTGGTATTGATGAGCATCAGTTTATATCCTGCAAAATCTATTTGAAATGGTTTGGATTCAACTGTTCTGCAATCTAAAAGAAGAGCACTATCTTTAATCCCAAACATGCTCGCGTACTGATCCATGATCCCGCATTGTACACCAGCAAAATTGTGTTCTGCTTTTTGTGAAACCAGAATCATCTCCGTCTTGGACAAACCCAAATCAAACAGTTCGTTTAAGCCAAAAACAAAACTGTTCTCTAATGCTGCCGAAGAGGACATACCAGCACCATCAGGAATATTTCCCGCAAAAACAGCATTAAAAGGACCAACTTCTTTATTGATTTTTTTTAACTCACCTGCCACGCCAAGTACATAATTTCTCCAGCCTCCATTTTTCAGAAACCGTACTTTTTTGGGAAAAAATTCGTAAAATTCTTCTTTGTTGAGCGCAAAGATGTTAGAGGTTTTAGTCTCACTCTTGTCAATCGCTAATACAATTCCCTTATTAATAGCTGCCGGAAACGCAAAACCATCATTATAATCTGTATGCTCTCCAATCAGATTTATTCTGCCAGGAGAAAATACGATAACTGGTTTGGTTTTAAAATGATTTCTAAAACTAAGCTTTACTTCTTTTACTAGCTTTTTACTCATTGCAAATTTCTTAGGCTAAGACTTTTATAGTTAATTCCCTTTTCAAACAGTATCTTGTTTGTTTGTATCATGGTCCTCCACACTTGAACTTTATTAAATGGTTTATGCGGGATGAATATAAAGGAAAACACAAATAAAAAACCCTCACAAATCACTGATTTGCAAGGGTTTAAGCTATAGCAGCCCCTAGGGGAATCGAACCCCTCTTTCCAGGATGAAAACCTGGCGTCCTAACCGATAGACGAAGGGGCCGTCTAACCTGAGTTTAAAATTAAAACCAGGTTAAACGCCTTCGTTTTGTGTCGGTCGGATCCTTATCAAGTGACAAATTGTCAAGGTGCCTTTCTTCTAAAGCGATGCAAATATATGATTCCTTTATCTGATTGTCAAAGGAAAAATCATATTTTTTGGTATTTTTTTTATCACCATAAATAGTCGCTTTTGACTCCGATAAAAATATTATCTTCTCCCATTGACCTTACTACTATCCCCCAACACTATGAAGTCACAAAAAATTCCCTGGCATTTACTCCTTTTATTAATGCTGGCTGGTGAGTCCGTCTTTATTTTGCCCTTCGTCCTGGTGCGGTTTTTCCGACCTACCGTTTTACAAACCTTTGGTCTGGACAATGTACAGTTGCGTTCCCCAATCCCCCGGTTCTAAATTCAAAATAGTCCCGACTAAAACTTTAATCAACTTAGATTACAGTGTATTGAATTTTAACAACTGTATCTATCTCCAATAATTGCGTTTTATTACTAAATTTGTAACCATGTCCGCAATTTCAGAATCTGTCAGGAATAATATCAAAAAAGTAGCCGCCGGCGCGGTTGGCTTTTTTACTTTTATATTACTCTACGTCCATGAATTTTCTTGGTATGCTAACACTTTTGACCGAAATAAATTAATAATAACCGGGGTAATCATTGGTTTGGCTGTTGGCCTGGCCATCGGGTATAAATTAAAGGACAAAAGCCGGGAGATCATTGGTAAATTTCAGATCTGTCTCGGAATGATGATGGTGGGAGCTATTGTGACACCACTTGTTTTTGGTATGAGCAATCGACTTTTATCGTTTGGAGGAATAGAAGAAGAATCGGTAGAGTTTGTAAAAAATGAAGGCTTCAAGGAAAGCAGATTTGGTCAGATTCCGCAGGAAAACCTCGATGGCTATTATACTTTTGTCGTCCGAAACGGAGAAGTACTCCGACTGACTACCAGGATACCCATTTACGAAAAAGCTCAAAAAGGAGAAAAGGTAATCCTTCCCGTAAAAAAGGGACTCTGGGGTTTTGAAATCGCTTATCCACATCTTTTACATGAATAAATCACTCCGCGCATTTAATACATTTGGGATCGAAGCGTATGCCGATCAGTTTATTGAAATAAATTCCGTTGCGCAGTTGCAAGGTGTTTTGCAAGAAATCACGCAACCCTTTTACATTCTGGGTGGTGGCTCAAATATTTTATTATTAAATGACTTAAAAGGTGTGGTCCTGAAGATGTCTATTCCGGCAATAAAAATTGAACAGACTTTTAAGCATACGGTTTATCTCTCTGCCGGCGCGGGTGTCAACTGGCATCAACTGGTCTTGTTTGCTGTGGAAAATGATCTGGGTGGACTAGAAAATTTATCCTTGATTCCAGGGACGGTAGGTGCCTCCCCCATGCAAAACATTGGCGCCTACGGAGTAGAAATTAAAGAGGTGTTTCATCGCCTCGAAGCGGTAGAAATAGCGACGGGAAAAATCAAAATTTTCCGAAAAAAAGAATTGGCTTTTGGCTATCGTAACAGTGTTTTCAAAAATAAATTAAAAGGAAAATACATCATTACCAAAGTTTGGTTTAAACTATCCAAACCACCACACCGACTCCGGCTTTCTTACGGTGCGATCCAATCGGTGCTGGCCGACTCAGGAATTGACCAACCCACGATTCGTGACATTAGCAATGCGGTGATAAAAATCCGTTCCGAAAAACTACCCGATCCCCGGGACATAGGCAATGCCGGAAGCTTTTTTAAAAATCCGGTAATTGGACCAAAATTATTTACGAGTCTGTACCAGCAATATCCCAAACTCCCACACTATCCCCAACCGGACGGAACCGTAAAATTACCTGCGGCCTGGTTAATTGAGCAATGTGGATGGAAAGGAAAGCGGATAGGAGATACCGGAACCCATATTCGGCAGGCCCTCGTTTTGGTCAACTACGGAAATGCCAAAGGAGCGGAAATACATGCACTTGCCCTTAAAATTCAGGAATCTGTCCGTCAAAAATTCAAAATAAGTTTGGAAATGGAGGTCAATATCTGGGATTAATCCCTAAAATCTTGGTAGCTTGCGAGTTTTATTATCAAAATTAAAATTTACATGAAAAAATTAATCCTCACCGGAGGCTTATGTGTGAGTTTATTGCTGATATTCTCTGCCTGCGGTGGAGAGGGTGCCACCTCTGGTTCCAGCAACGCAAAGCTCGCCACTGCAAAAGACAGTATGTCCTACGCAATTGGAAACTACCTCTCCCAAAACATGAAGATGCAGGGAATGACACTCAATGCCGATATGCTACAAAAAGGTTTTGAAGACCAAACAAAAGGTCAAGGCTTAACCAACGAAGAATCCCGGAAATTAATTGATCAATTCCAAATGGAAATGATGCTAAAACAAAGAGATCCTGCTTCTAAGGATAAGCCTTTTAGTTTTAGTGTTGATAGTGTTTCTCTGGCAATTGGACAAGACTTTTCTTACCAGATGGAAACGATGGGTATGGGACTGGATGGGACTCAGTTCGGCGCAGGTAGCCGTGATTTTAATAGCGGAAATGCAACAATGGATAGTTTGACTATTGCCGGTCAGGTAGAAAAATTTACCGCAGAAATGCAGGCTAAATCAATGGAAAAAGCAGCTATCGAGGGCCAAGCCAACCAGGCTGCCGGTATCGCTTTTCTTGCCGAAAACGAAAAGGTAGAAGGGGTTAAAAAGACAGAATCGGGTTTACAGTATAAAGAACTCAAGAAAGGGAGCGGCAAGAAGCCTTCGGCTACCGATAAAGTAGAAGTACACTATGAAGGTAAATTACTGGACGGAACCATTTTTGATAGCTCTATCCAACGGGGAGAGCCCGTTACTTTTGGTCTTAATCAGGTAATCCCCGGTTGGACCGAAGGGGTTCAACTAATGGGCGAAGGGGCTAAATACCGTTTCTGGATTCCTGGCAATTTGGCATACGGAGAGCGAGGTTCTCCACCAAATATTGGACCGAACGCTACGCTGGTTTTTGATGTCGAACTAATCAGCATAAAATAAAATTAGCTTATTTTTATAAAAAAGAAAGACCTGGAGTGATGATACATTTCAGGTCTTTCTTATGCTTGATAAGAGTGTTTTAAAATTTTTTATTTAAAAAAATTTGTTTTAATCGAGCTTTTCTATAGTTTTGTATCTCGATAAATTTTATCTTTTTATGTCAAAACCATCAGAAAAGCCAAAGAAAACCGGAAATATCTACGACCGGATTTTTCGGGAAAATGCGTCCAGTATTTTTATTCCATTAATTGAACTAGAATTGGGAATTGATATTGTAAAGTACGAACCGCTGGAGTTAAAATTAACAAAAACAATGGAGCGGGAAGTAGATTGCTTATATAAAATTTATGATCATCAGGGTGAGTCGAGCTTGTTACACTTAGAATTCCAAACTAGAAATAATCCGGAGATGCTGGCTCGTATTCAGGAGTATCATGGTATCATTTATAGACGCTATCAGATGCCCATCCGACACATTGTAGTCTACTTAGGAAAACGAAAATCAACGATGAAATCCACGCTTGCATCAAACCTGGTTTTTACTGGTTTTGATATGATCAACATTACAGAGATTGATTCCAGGCAGTTGATTAGTTCTCAGATTCCGGAAGTAGTTGTGATGGCGTTATTAGGAAATTTCGAAATAGACGATCTTGAAGAGGTGCTTACGGAGATTTTAAATAAGTTAAAAAAACTGACAGATTCCCAGGAAAAACTGAAAAAGTATATTAACCAGTTGGTAATATTAGCAAGAATTCGTAACTTAGAAAATATCATTTCACAAAAATTAGCAATTATGCCTATTCATTATAATGTAGAAAAAGATGGACTCTATTTACAAGGAATGGAAAAGGGAATGGAAAAGGGAATAGACATTGGGGTAGCCAAATCTGCGTGGAAGATGTTTAAGGCAGGTAATTCTATCGAAATAATTGCAGATACGCTAGACCTAACTATTCGACAGGTCAAAGCATTTATCAAAGAATGGGAAGCCAAATCTTAAATAAATCTTCTGGATAAATGCGCCGTAATTTCAACTACCTCATAAGAAGAAGGACAGAGAATATTTCGATACCCCAGACGATCGGCTGTTAACAGGATATTAAAGGCGTTTTCCCAGCTGCTTTTATACTGATTATTCATCTCTCATAAATTCAGTATCTCTATTACAAATTGGTGCAAACCAGGAAATTTCTACTCCTGTTGGATGTCTGGATTTACAACTTCAATAAAAAATGAGTATCAACCCCGCGATGAGGCATTTCTTCCCATTTTCTGGCTAAAATCTAATTAACTTTTTATTTATGTAGGTACATGTAGTTTTGAATCTAATAGAAAATTTTATCTTTGCTCCTTGAATTTATTTACGAAAATTTGATTTTAATTTTAACTATAAACCCCAAATATTATGGAAAACTTTGATAAGTATTCGGAGATGGCCACCACCGCATTGTTCACCTACGTACCCCGAATTCTGTTGGCCATATTTGCGTTGATGGTTGGATTTTGGATCGTCAAAAAGGTGCATAAGCTGCTAGCGCTCAGCATGGAGCGGAGTAATATGGCTCCTGAAATTCGTTCTTTTGCTACTTCATTTTTGGATATTGCCATGAAAATGGCGGTGATATTATTCGTCGCAAGTATTTTGGGTTTTCAATTAACGTCTCTCGTAGCAATTTTGGCGGCAGCTGGATTTGCGGTAGGTATGGCGCTACAAGGAAGCCTCGGCAATTTTGCTGCTGGCATCATGATTTTAGGAATAAAACCTTACCGGGTAGGAGATTGGGTGGAGATTCAGGATAAGTTTGGTCAGATCGAAACAATTCAGATTTTTAATACGACGATGACAACGCCTGGACAAAAGACACTCATCATTCCTAATGGTCAGGTGATGGAAGGGGTCATTACCAATTTTTCTACCAAAGAATATATTCGCCTGGAACTACAGGTAACCATGCCTTATGCCGAAAGCTTTCCCACCGTAAAAGAAATTATCCGAGAGTCTTTACGCGGAGTTCCACAGATATTGGAATATCCTGAACCAGAAATCGGAATTGAATCATACGATAGCCATAATATTGTTATCGCAGTACGCCCTTACATTCAACCCGAGCATTATTGGGACGTAACTTTTGCCGCTTACAGTAAAATAAAAGATGGCTTTAATAAAAATAATATCAAGGTTGCTTACTCCGAAGGAGTGGAACTGGGACCGATTGGGTCATAGAAGTAATGAGAAAAGATAATATATTATCTTTCTCATTAATCTCCACTTTTTTAAAAAACTTAAAGCTATGTCTTCTTTAATTCTTACCAATAGCTACGGAACGTTGATTGACCGAACCCTGCGTATTATCAAACTGAGATACTTACAGACCTTTAGAGCTGCTGGCGTTGATATTACGCCCGAACAATGGGCAATCATCGATCAACTTTATCAGAGCGATGGAATTTCCCAAAATGAACTGGCCAACGGTACTTTTAAGAATGCTCCAACGGTTTCCCGAATCATCGACCTGCTCTGTAAAAAGGGATGGACCGAACGTGCCCGCTGTGAAAACGATCGTCGCAGCTATAATGTATTTCTTACCAATAATGGAAAAGAAATCGTCAAGATCCTCCTTCCTAAAGTAGCTCACTTACGCCAGTCAGGTTGGAAAAATATGACAGAAGAGGACTACAAAATTTTTGTACGTATCATGAATCAAATTCACGAAAATTACGAAGAGGAAAACGTAGACTAATCTTGAAAAGTTAAAACGGACAATTATTTAGTTCTCGAGGCACTAGACTTTTACCTTTCTTTTAAAGCCATCTTATTGGCTATTTGATTTTTAGATTTTTCGCTACAATTTAATTATATTTGCCATGACAACTATTTCTAACCAGACAATTTACTAATTATGGAATTGAAAACCAATCCTTCGACCGCTGCCATAGAAGATTTCATGCCTCTGAACGGCACGGATTACCTCGAATTATACGTCAGTAATGCCCGTCAGGCGGCCTATTACTACAAGACTGCTTTTGGTTTTAAATCACTGGCTTACGCAGGTCTGGAAACTGGATTACGGGAACGTGAATCTTACGTCGTCGTTCAGGACAAAATTCGATTAGTATTGACCAGTCCATTACAGAGTGGTACCGACATCGGTCGCCACATTGATCAGCATGGAGATGGCGTAAAAGTAACCGCATTATGGGTAGATGATGCCACCAGTGCTTACAAAGAAGCCATAAAACGTGGTGCTAAATCTTATATGGAGCCAATCACGGAAGAGGATAAGAATGGAAAGGTCGTTCGTTCGGGAATTTATAGTTACGGAGAGGTAGTCCATATTTTTGTAGAACGTAAAGATTATAAAGGGGTTTTTCTTCCTGGATATAAAGCCTGGAATCCGCGTTTCGAAGCAGAACCCGTGGGATTAAAATTTGTCGATCACATGGTAGGGAATGTAGAGCTGGGCCGGATGAACTATTGGGTTGATTTCTACCGAGATGTCATGGGTTTTAAGCAAATAATGTCCTTCGACGATAAAGATATTTCAACCGAATTTACTGCGTTGATGAGTAAAGTAATGAGCAATAATAATGGTCGTATAAAATTTCCAATTAATGAACCAGCCCCGGGAAAGAAAAAATCCCAAGTTGACGAATATTTAGAATTTTACGAAGGAGAAGGCGTTCAACACATTGCGGTCGCAACGGATAATATTATCGATACGGTCACCAAACTCCGGGATCGGGGAGTAGAATTTCTTCGGGTACCCCAAACCTATTACGACGCCGTACTGGACCGGGTAGGAAAAATTGACGAAGACATTGCGCCACTCGCCGAACTGGGTATTCTAGTAGACCGGGATGACGAAGGGTATTTATTGCAAATTTTTACCAAACCAGTCAATCCTCGTCCGACTATGTTCTTCGAAATCATTCAGCGTAAAGGAGCTACCTCTTTTGGAAAAGGAAATTTTAAAGCCTTATTCGAAGCCATCGAACGAGAACAGGAACTGAGAGGAACTTTGTAAAAGCTTGTTGGCTATTAGCTATTGGCTTCCCTTTTTTCGTAAAAAATATTAAAGGGAAGCCAACTAGCGAACCAGTTAACTACCAAAATAAAATACCAAATTACAAACCATACAATGAATAAATTATTCAAGCCTTATCTCCAAAACGGCGGAACTTACAAAGGTGGCAAAACACTTTCCGAACTGGATACAGATAAAAAAATTTACAAACTTTCTTCCAACGAACACCCCTTCGGTCCCTCTCCCAAAGCAGTAGCGGCAGTTAAAAAAGCCGCCAATAATTTTCACTTCTATCCCGACCGCAATGGTGCCAGACTACAAACGGCATTGGCTGATTTTTATCAAAACGAAATCCCGGCTGAACAATTTTTTACGGGTAACAGTGGAAGTGAAATACTGGATTTTATTATTCGTGGATTTTTGGGCGAAGGTCTTGAGGCAATCATTTGTAATCCAGCTTTTGGTATTTATAACATGTTTTCGGGCTGGCAAGGGGCAACCGTAAAAGATGTTCCTCTCTTAGCTCCGAATTTTAGACTCGATGTCCCGGGAATTTTGAATGCGATCACCGATCAAACCCGGGTCATCTTCCTGACGAGTCCCAATAACCCGACCGGATCCTATATTCCACGGGCAGGTCTGGAAGCGTTGTTGGATCAGGTTCCGGAACATCTGGTGGTCGTTCTGGATGAAGTATATTATAAATTTGCCGATGCTTCCGACTATGTAACCGCCATGGAATACGTAAAAAAGGGACATCAAATTATTGCGGTAAACAGTTTTTCTAAGATTTATGGATTGGCGGCCTTACGAATTGGATATGGTTATTCGACTCCCGAGATCGCAGAATACTTACTGATGTATAATCGTCCCTTCTTATTGAATCAGTTATCCATCGAAGCGGGTATTGCGGCACTTTCGGACGAAGATTTTGTTCAGGAAACGGTTGCTATGATACAATCAGAAAGACTGAAAATTTACGCAGGGCTGGATGCGCTGGGTGTCAGTTATTGGAAGTCGCAGGGTAATTTTATTTTAATAAAACCATCCATCCCATCCAAGGTATTTGAGGCAGCGATGTTGAATGAAGGAATTATGGTCAGACCGGTTGATAATTTTGGTGCCCCAGGATGTGTTCGGGTAACTATTGGAACACCAGAAGCAAATGCTGCTTATTTAGAAGCACTAAAAAAAGTAATTTCAATTGTGGTGAATTAGAATAGGAATGATAACTGGAATTATTTTAATTCTAATTCCCATTTCCATCCATTACTGAATACATTGATTTTTACCAATACTAAAATGGAAATTAGTGCCTTTGTCAACGACAGAATCTACCCAGATTTCTCCGTCGTGTTGTTCTACAATGCGTTGACAAACGGAAAGTCCAATACCCGAACCGGGATAAACCGACTTATGGTGTAATTTGGTGAAAATACCGAATACTTTTTGGTAATATTCTTCCTTTATACCGATTCCATTATCTGAAACGCTAAAAACCCAACGATCTCCTTCTTCCCGTCCACTAACGACGATCACCGGATCTATTTCCGAGTTTTGAAATTTGATGGCATTGGCAAGTAAATTCTGAAACAATTGCTTGATTTTTGTTGGATTTCCTATTATTAATTCCGGGATTTCTTTAACTTCTATGGTCGCATGTGTCTCGATAATACGCTGATTGAGGCTATTGATCACCACTGCGATGGAATCTTTTGGATTAAGGTTCACTACTTCATGTTTTCCACTGTTTACCCTGGAATAGGTAAGTAAATCTTCGATCAGACTATTCATGTTTTTTACCCCACTGGTAACAAACCCAAAAAATTCTTTGTCCGTATCATCCAATTTTCCTTCCAGTCTTCTGCCAAGCAGTTGAGTGAAATTTCCGATAGATCGTAATGGTTCTTTTAAATCGTGCGAGGCTACGTAGGCAAAGGCTTCCAACTGCTGATTAGAAGAAGACAATTTTGCCAGTTCTTTTTCCTTGCGAATTAATTCGAGTTCTTTTTCCCGAATATCTTCGTGACTTATCTGTTCATTTGAAACATTGGAAACAATACAAATATTAAAAAGCCGTATCCCGACTATAATCATCCGGTTCCACTGAAATATTACGGTTTTCTTTTCGCCTGAATGGGTAAATATATTAGCGGTTGATTCGTGATAAATAATATCTTTCTCACATTGGTTGGTCAGTCGATCAAAATCGTTCAGGAAAGCTTTCCTTTCGTCGTCTGAGGTCAGTAAGTCCAAAGCGGAGGTACCGATCATATTTTTTTGCTTGTATCCGGAAAGACATTTAGAGTTTGGGTTCCAGCCAATGATCTGGTGCAGATTATTTACAATCATTAAACCTTCGACATATCTTGCCGGATTCCGCTCTAAATTAGTATCAGATCCCTGAAAAGCGGTATTATGAGATACTTGATTTGGAAGGTGACCAGCTAGATTTCTTGTCATTTTATTAATTTAGGTTATCTAATAAATATTTGCATCAGGCCTTGAGAAAGTACTGTTCCCTATAGTGTGTCAGCGCGAAAGCTTTCCTTCAGGCTTGCCTCCCGAATCAGGGAGGAACACAAGGTGAGCAAAGCCAAATGACACACTTAAATATAAGTCTCCTTGAAAATGATATCGCTTTTTTCTATAACTTACATTTAACTCCTGATTTAAATCAGTAATTTATTCATTACAATTATTATACCCAAAGAAGAGTGTTTTGTACTGCTTCGGGAGATGGATTAGCGGTTTTAGGGTACTTTCTTAGGCCAGACACCTAAAATTTTCCTAAATTCGCCACAATATGCGACGGAAGCAGCAGTTTAATAAATTGCTCTTTTAAGTTCGCAACTGGTTAATTATTTACCTCTTATTGATTGCTATGTTTATGAAAACACCTTGCTATTTGAGAAAATCGCTGCTATCAACGCTATTTTGCCTGCTATTTATTGGAATAAATGCCCAAAATAGTGCCATTTACACAGAGAACAATCTGGCTTATAAAAAAGCTATGAATCTGTACGAAGAAGGAATTGTGGGTCTGGCTCAGACAGAATTTAAAAAAGTTTACGAGGCGCTTCGCCCCCTCAATGAACCCGAATCGATCCTGTTGAGAACCAAAGCAGAGCTTTTTTACGCAAAATGTGCCGTTCGACTCAATCAACCTGATGGCGAACGACTCATTATTGATTTTGCCCGGACTTATGATCCCGATCCACTCGCTAATCAGGCGATTCTCGAAATGGCTGATTACTATTTTAATAGTAAAGACTACGGTCGTGCGGCAGAACTTTTTGCCAGTATTGATGCCTTCGATCTGGGACGCGACCAGCGTTCGGAAGTGAAGTTCAAATTGGGTTATGCTTATTTTGTTAAAAAGAAATTTCGGGAAGCCCGTATCGCATTTGGTGAAATCCGGGATATTCAAAACGAGTATTATTATCCTTCTAACTATTATTACGGAATGACTTCCTTTTATGAGGATAAATACAACGAAGCCATTGCCAGTTTCGAAAAGGTAGAACGTTCTAAAAAATACCAGCCTTACACACCTTATTATATTACCCAAATATATTTTGCGCAGGGTAAATATGACGAAGTAATTAAATATGCGGTCAACAAAACCCAGGACGAAAAATTGAAAAACCTTCCAGAGATTAATCAACTCGTCGGCCAGGCTTATTTTGAAAAAGGAGATTTTCGTAAAGCTTTACCATACCTGGAATATTATGCTGACAACGCCAAACAGCTAAGACCCGAAGATTTATACCAGCTTGGTTACGTTCACTATCAGGATAAAAATTACCAGCAGGCCATTGTTCGACTCGAAGAGCTGGGAACGCTGGATAGCGAAATGGGGCAGAGTGCTATGTACGCCTTGGCGGATGGGTATTTGAAAACAAATAATAAATCCAGTGCGCGTAATGCTTTTCGGGCCGCCGCTAAAATGGACTACGACGATGATATACAAGAAGAATCCAACTTTAATTATGCGAAGCTAAGCTATGAACTTAATTTTGATCGGGAAGCTATTGCGGCGCTGGAAAATATAGACCCTTCTTCTAAATTTCATCCGGAAGCACAAACTCTTTTGTCTTCTATTTTTCTAAATACCAGGGATTACGATAATGCCCTGGCTACGATCGAAAAACTACCTAATCTTTCTCCTTCTATGAAAGAGACTTACCAAAAGGTAGCTTATTTTAAGGGCATACAATTGTATCGGGATGGAGCGATGGACGAGGCCAAAAAACGCTTCAATCAATCATTGCAAAATCCGGTGGATAATCGTACCAAAGCACTTGCTTACTACTGGCTGGGAGAAATTGCTCATCAGGAAGAGGATTTTCCGGAGAGTACCCGACAGATTAATAAATTTTTGGTGTTATCCAAAAATCTAACAAATTTACCAGATGAATCTTCGGTGCACACGGCCAACTATATTCAGGGATATAATTATCTGGAGCAAGAGGATTACAACGGAGCTTTGGGGTATTTTGAAAAAGCAGCGACTGGTATTAAAAATAACGCACTCTTTATTTCCAACCCGATGGTTGCCCAACGGATTCAGGGCGATGCCATTTTACGATCCGGAGATGCTTATTTTAAAAGAAATCAATACGACAAAGCACTTCAATATTACAACACCGCCGTGGATCAGAATCACAATGGGTTTGTTTATGCACTCTACCAAAAAGCGATCATTGAAGGCTTAAATGGGAACCAAACCAATAAAATTATTGCGTTGGATGACCTGGTGGAAAATCATCCTGATTCTGAATATGCGGATAATTCGCTTATCCAATTGGGCATCACTTACCTGGAAATCGGTAAACTGGATAAAGCCTCCCAACCCCTGAAAACACTTTTGGAGCGATATCCAAACTCCAGCTTAAGAAATCAGGCGCTACTAAAATTAGGACTCATCAGCTACAATCAGGGAAGCCTGGAAGAAGCGGCCAATTATTATAAACAAGTGTTTGGAAATAACCCAACCGAAAAGGAAGGCGAGGCAGCACTGACAGCACTGGAAGAAATCTATGTAGATGACCTGGCGCAGCCGGATGTATATTTTGCTTTTTTAGAAACTATTCCTGGATATAAGGTAGAGGCGGATGAAAAAGAAACGATCAATTTTAAAGCAGCTGCTTCTCAGTACGAGAACGGTAACTACGGAAAGGCAATTATTAGTCTGAATAATTATATTCGTTTATATCCAAATGGAAAAAATATTATTAAGGCTTATTTCTACCGGGGAGATGCCCACACGGCAGAAAAGCAATACTCCGAAGCATTAAGAGATTTTGAAAAAGTGATTGAAAAAGGAAATAGTTCTTACTACCTAAAGGCACTCGACAAAGCGGCGATCATTGCTTATTACCACGCCGAAGATTACGAAAAATCTTTTGACTTGTACAGCAAACTGGAAGCTGCTACTGACAAACTGGATACCCGGTTGGAAGCGCAGGAAGGTGCATTGAGTAGTGCGTATCTGATTGGTAACGGAACGGCTGTACTCGATTACGCAGACAAAGTATTAAAGAATCCGGACGTTACCACCGAACAGCGGGCATTGGCTAATTTTTACCTTGGAAAAGTTGCCTTTGATCAGGAGGAATATCTGGATGCTTTGCGGGCTTTTAACGAGGTTACCAAGACGAGCAATAACGAAGAAACCGCGGAGGCTCGTTATCTGATTGCCTACATTTATTATATTCAGCGCGACCTGGAAGTGGCCGAGCAAATCACCCTGAACGCTCAGGCAGAAAGTTCTGAATATCCTTACTGGGCGGGTAAAAGCATCATCTTACTGGCCGATATTTTAGCCGAGAAGGGAGATGTACTTAACGCCCGGGCGGTACTCGAAGGCTGGATTGAAAGTTATGACGGAGACGAAGAATTATTAGCTATTGCTAAAAAGAAACTGGAACAACTAAAAGCCAGAGAAGCGGCTTCTAATCGACTCATTACCACTCCTGTGGATACGGAAACGCTGGAATTACAAGAAGAACAGTAGTGTATTTTTTTGGTAAAGGAGTATTTTTAAAAGCTTCAAAAATTAAATAAAAACAAGATGGACTTATTTAGAATCAATATAATGTTTTTAATCGCAAATAAAATAAGTAAATTCCTTCCTTTGACAGTCTGTTTACTGATGACCGTTTTTGTCGTGGCACAGCCTACCTTACCGGACGAAGAGTTTGATGTTATCAAAGATTTTGAAGCTTCGCTGGAGGAATCCAAAAAGATAAATGTAACTCCGGAGTTACCCGCCCTGGATACGACTTCTCGGCAGTTGACCTACGCGTTGCCTTCGCGGACGATTCAGATGCAATACCTGCCACCCCGGATTCGTCCACTGGCGATCAGGAAAGACAAGGTTGATCCGTCTTATAACGGTTTTATAAAACTGGGCTACGGAACGCCGAATCGACCCTACGCGGAGCTGGCCTATAACAATACCAAAGATCCAAAATACGATATTGGGGGCCATCTAAAATATCATACGGCCAATCGAAAAAGTCTGGAAAATCAGCGATTTCGGGAAATCAATGGTGATCTGAACGGAAGCTATTATTTTGATCAGGGATTTGCCGTGAGTGGCGGGCTGGGCTACGATTTTGACGAAGTAAATTTTTACGGATATGATAACGATACGCGGAGTGAGCTTAGAGAAGATGTGCAGCAACAATTTAAAACCTTTGCGGCCAACGCCAGGTTTTTTAACGGCGTAAAAACGCAGGGGGATATTGATTACCACGCACAGTTCGATTTGTATTCCATGACGGATAATTTTGCGTCCAAAGAATTTGGGTTTGATTTTGAAGTAGGCGCTACTAAATGGTTTAATGAGTTACATCCGTTGACGGTCATCCTGGACGCTGATTTTACCGTTTTTAAAGATGGAGCAACCCAAACGCTGAACAACTTTGGTGTTCGTCCCAGCTATACTTTCCACGGAGATGTTTTTAAAGCAAAACTAGGCTTTAATTTAACCTCCCACAAAGATGATTTTCGAATTTTTCCCGATATAGAAGTGAGTGCCAATATTGTGGGGAATCAACTGGCTGCGTACCTCGGTGCCGATGGTGGTTTGTATAAAAACAGTTTTAAAAATTTAACCGATTACAATCCCTTTTTGGTCTCCAGGATCACCTCGGTCAACACTGATTATTATAAGTTTTTTGCCGGGGTAAAAGGAAATCTGAGAGTGGTAGATTATCAAATTCAAGCCAGTTATAAAAGCGCCAATAATTTAGCCTTATTTGTCAATAATCCACTGGATACGATTCGGTTTGATTTGCTCACCGATACCGTAAATATTTTCAATATTGAAGGAACGCTCGAAGCAAACCCTCGCAAAGATCTACGACTTTTATTGACCCTGTCGCAAAATTTCTTTGATACGCAAGACCAGGAAGCTGCCTGGCATCTTCCTAATTTGCAATTTAATGTGGGCGCATATTACACGATGCTGCGGGAAAAGCTGGTCGTCAGTGGAGAATTATTTATCGAAAATGGCGTCC
>CALLLR010000009.1 GCA_938008185.1 uncultured Saprospiraceae bacterium | reverse complement strand
TTCTTTATACTACGGCATTGACTACAATAAGGCTCGTTTTCCTTATCTAGGCGATGCTGCGCGCGGGATTCTCCTTTAGGAGTTAGAGGTGCGCGTAGGCAAAAGGTTGGTAGTAGTTTTATCTTGTTTAAGGAGTGGTTCTTCAAAGGGTGAGGGCTCGGATGGGCTTTTTTCCCTTCTATCGTGTTTGGCTTTCGGTGGGTGGACGATAGGCTTTTTTTCTCTTCTGGTGTGTTTGGCTTTCGGTGGGCTTTCGATAGGCGAACGATTGGCTTTCTTCTAACGTGAATGGGCGATGGGATTTTTTCTCTTTTAGAGAACCGTTTCCCTGAGGGTGTCAGCGCGAAAGCTTTCCTTCAGTCCTCCCGAATCAAGGAGGAACAAAAGGTGCTGACTGCCGAATGACGCACTCATTCAGACAGTTTTTCTATCCACCCGCACGAATTGACCAGTCTCTAATCCTTCTTCACATAAAAAGGGAAATTTGCCGTTGCGGCATTTCCATTTCCATCGTAGATGTACGTAAATAATCGGTAGGGGCCTTCTTTTTTGGGTGCTTTAAAAGCAAGTTTTCCGGGCGTACCACCATCCTTCCCAACCACAGCAATCGGTTCGGGGCGGGATTCTTTATCACCACCAGATTTTATATCTGTACTTTCGGGTAAAATTTCGTAGCGGTAAGTTAATGGATCATTATCCGGATCTTTACTCTCAACCTCAAATTGGACTTTAGAGCCAGGTTTGACGTAGACGCTGGCGCGGGTTTCTGCTCCGTTCATCTCCATCTTATCAATACTAGGTGCGCGATTGTCAGGGTATTTACCACGCCACGATTTTTCCAGCACATCCATGACCTCCGTTTCCGAGCCATCCTCCAAAAACAGACCATACCAAGTTGGCGTCGTCTCCTGTTTTTGTCCCCAGAGGAAAACGTACGAACCAATACACATAGCCGTATCTTCCGCAATGCCCTGTTCGTATCTTCTGGCGTAATCTGCTGCCTTTTCGGTGCTGGTTTGTTCAATGGGAGCACCCCATTTTGTTTTAGCTACTTCCCAGTGTCCATTAGGTCCCCATTCCGTAATGATGTAGGGTTTTTTCCATCCGTAGGCCCGCATTTCCTGATCAATCCCGATCAAACCACCGTAGGTATTAATCCCATAGATATCAATCGAAGGTGCCCGATCCATGATTAGCTGCACTTCCGCCACGTCCAATCCAGCCGTAACCGTCATAGTCGGATGATTGGGATCAACCCTTTTAATCATTTTTGCAATATCTTCTACCGCATTCCATACTTTGAAATCTGAGTAAAACAGATCCATTTCATTACCAATACCCCAAACCAAAATGGCAGGATGATCTTTGTAGGTTTCTACAATCTCCGTAAATCTTTCCAATTGCGCCTGGACCGCTTTGGAATCATTATAATCAAATCCCTGACGTTCACAACCCACCCATAGTCCGAAGGAGATCGTTAGGCCTTTGGCGTGTGCTTCGTCCAAAACAGCAATCGCTTCCCCGGCGCCCCACGATCGAATGGAATTAGCACCGTAGGCTACCGCCCGATCCATCTCAGCCTGGCCACCAACACCTTTGATATAGTAGGGTTTTCCACCACGGTATAATTGCCAATTACCATTTTCTTCCCGCATTTCTACTTTGATGGGACCAGGAGCGGGAGCCTGACAAAAGAGTTTAAACGGATTGGTCAGAAAGAAGACCATAGACAGGATCAAGGAGATTTTTTTCATGTTCAATATTTAAAATTTTATCTTAATGCGGTATATTCACCAAAAAATAGGGAATAATAATAAATTCAACAAAAAAATAATACATTGACGTAGTGATGATGTACATTTACACCTGGAGATGTATGGTTGATGTAGATGCTTATGACGTATTATACAATAATCGCCTTACATTTGTTGACTTAATTTTAATAAAAATCCTGACCAAATTATAAATTTATGGTTCGACCTTTAACCACAAAAGTTAAGAATAACCAGTCTTTTAAATACCTGTTGGCTCTGATGCTCTTGTTTTTAACTACGGGGCAGCTGCCTGGACAGGATGCCATCATTGAACATCCATCCGAATTTTTAACCAATTCTCCCACTACCTTACCACCCGACAGTTTGGCCCTTACCATAGAAGAGGAGGAAGCTCCCTTAAATCTGGAAGTTATTGCCGGTATACAATATGATACTAGTTTTGTGGGTAAAAAATTGCGTAAAAGAGGCCAAAAATTGACCATTTTCGGCTATTATCGGTTATTTGGCTACGGCCGAAACATAACGGATCCTTATCCAGGTTTAGAGCAATTCGATAAAGCCTACGGATTTGGGGATGGATACCGCGAGCCCACTATGTCGCTCAGCGTATTTGGACGACCCAATGGAAAAACGGCTTTTGGAACGGAGTTGTTTTTATTTTCTCCATACGTTGGACTTGGATCAGAAGACAACGTTTTTTCAACGAATCTCGGGATCAATTTTTACGGAAATTTTCGGACGAAACACGGGAATTTTGGGGTACGGGCCGGTGGTATTCACTGGTACAACCTCAGTGATTTTACCATTGGTGTTTATCAGATTCTGGATCGGTACAGTATATTTGATCGTACACCCTGGGAAGGTGTTACCAACAACTTAAAATACGATAGTTATTTTAGAACAGGATCCACCAGTGCAGGAGATTTGCGATGGAATAACCAGGCTTTTCAAGGATTGATTATCAACGGTGCACAACTACCGGGCAATATTAGTTTTGATTTATTTTGGGGAAAGACGCAACCGAACGGAGCCTTAACCAACGCCATTACAGATCCTTCACTCTCTATACCACCTACTCTTGATGCGGGGAGCGTCCCCAACTATCTTGGTTTTGCGGGTGATTCACGAAGTCTCGATAATTTTATTACGGGTGGAAAAATAGGTAAGACTTTTGGTAAGAAAAGAAATACGGTGTTTTACAACGTTATTTATAGTGAAACTGCCCTGGACTCCATTACTAATATTTCCAGAAAATATCAGGTACACACATTATCTCTGAATTTAAATGTGGCCAAAGTAAAGCTGACGGGAGAATTGGGTGCGGGCAGCTACGAAAGTCCAACCTACACTAAAAAATGGGGCGAGGCCCTAAAAATACGGGCCTTAATCCCCAAAGAGTACACTTTTCTTCCCGTAGATATTCAGTTATACCAAATCAGTAAAGATTTCTTTAATCAAAATGGAGAAATTGCGACCAATTCAAATCCTGAAATCATCAAGGATTTTGGTGTCGTTGCGGGGGCGAACGGAGTAGGGGGCCAGCTGGCGCAAGTCAATCAACTGGTGCACAATCGACGCGGAATAAATATCAATACCGGATTAGACCTTGGCGGTGATTTTATTTTTAACGTTGGCTGGGGGCTCTCAAAGGAATTGGATGTAGCGTCCACGCAGCTGACCTATGTTCACCGAATAAATGGTCTGGCCTTGTCAAGAATATACAACCCTTTCCCGGAAGGAGCGGTAAGTCCTACCGTATTTGGTCCGTACGGTCGAAAAATTTCTTTTTTTCGCGGGGTAACTGAATTTGTGCAAACCACCGATTTAAATCCGGCGACTGCTGAGGCATTAAATAAAAAGTATTTCAATGCCGTAGATTTGCAGGCAAAGTACAAAACCAAAATCGGTGATCGATCACTGTTTTTATTTTATCTGGGTTCTTTTGGTTCGGCCAGTAGCAAAGCGGAAGCCCTTCCGTTGTTTAATGACGAAAGCTATCTGTTTGTACAGTACCACGAATTTGATGCCTATCTGGAAATATTTCCAAAATTTCTGCTCACTGGTTACCTGGGAATCGAAGATGCCCGGGGTGGATCATTCACAGAATTTGATCTGGAATCACAACTGCCCCTCAATCAATTCGGAACTGGTATCGGAGTCGGCTTCGACTGGACGCTTTCCAAATCTACGGGCTTATATTTCAGACACCGCTGGATGAACTTTAAGGATAAAAGTTTTGAACTGGATCATTTTAAAGGGAGAGAAGTCACGATAGAATTAAAGACGTTTTTTTAGGTTGTCAAATGCTCATCTTATCATAATTTGTTAATTTTTTTACGCATTGTTTATGAAAAATTTATTTACGAAAATATCATTATTGCTCGGGATGATCTTACTAACTGGACTGAGTCTTTGGAGTCAGGATGGCGGTTCGCAGGCAACGATAGCTGATGAAGAAAAAGCGCAGATTCGATTTAATGGATTGGGGCGAACGATCATTAACCGGACGGAGATTGGTGGAGAGATATTGGCCTCGGACAGTTCGACGGTTGGCCAAGTGACGGATGGAGAATTTTTGCTGGATTTGAAAGTAAACGCAACCCCAAATAAATCTTCGGAAGTACAGGCAATTCTTAGACTGCGAAATGAATTTGGTGGATTTTTTGGTGCTGGTCAGTCGATTGAAGTACGGGAGCTTTGGGCCCGAGGAATTATTGCTGATTTTGTAAAATATCGGGTAGGAGATATGGATTTGGCCATGTCGCCCTATACTTTATTCAGTCCGGATGAAGAAGGATTTGTGAACAAACCCGGCGTTTTCCAACCATTAAAACAAGTGATCGATTACGAACAATTTTATACGGATGAAAATACCAGACGATTACAGGGAGGAAAGATTGATTTTGGTTTAAACTTTGGATCTGTTCTCGAAGATATGGAAGTATCTTCCTTTATTGCTCGGATTCGGGGAACCGATTTTACCACCATTCCTAATCGTTTAATTACCGGTGGTCAATTAGATTTATCTACCGTTACTTTTGATGATTCTTTAGGAATAAAAGCAGATGTTGGTTTCAATCTAATTCATACGTTTGATGATTTACAATCCGGAAATGCCGTAACGGGTATTCGAAATACGGTGTATACTGTAGACTACGATCTAACCGTTTTAGACAAGGACAATATGTCTTTAAATCTTGCGGGAGAATCCGGGCGTTCGGAAGTTAAACGCGCAGAAAGGATAACGGATAACGAAGGGACGGAAGAAAATGTAACCATAGAGGGAACGGAAGAAGATGATACGTTTATGGACGTAGGATTGACTTTTAAATTAAAAAAACAAAAACTAACCATTTCCGCTTCCTACATTGATATTGGACCAGACTTTTTTAGTATGGGAGCACAGAGTAAGCGGATTGAATTTGAAAACAACGAATTTCGTAACAATAAAACGTACTATGACCGTATTGGTACCAATCGACTGGAACGTCAGGTATCTCTTTTTGATCTTTCGCGTGACCGGGAATTGTACACCTTCCGTACCGCAGATCGCCTGATGGCTTACGATCCTCGCTACAGCAATACGTTGCCCTACGGAGATGCGACCCCTAACCGAAAAGGATTAAAGTTTGGCGTTCACTATGGAGAGGAAATGGATAAGATCAACGCCTGGGTGGACGGTGCTTTTTTGACCGAAATCCGGGGTCAGGGTACGACCGAGCTAAAAGACTTTACCTTGATCAAAGCGGCCGCTGATTTTAATATTCACCAGTTTCTGGACTGGAAAAATATGATCAAAGCAACCTTTGGTGTTCAGTACGAATCGACTACCCGGGGTGGTGGAGAATTCGAAGTGGTAGATCTGAATTCTACCTTAATAGACTTGGGATTAGAAGTAGAAATATTTTCCAAGTTTGATTTGCTTCTCGGTGCCAAATTATTTAATTCAGAAGGTAGAGACTACGTGCCAATTTTGACCGGATTTAATGACGTTCAGGATTTTCCGGCGCCGCTCGTCTTTGACGATGAAGAGACCATGCTGGGATTAGGAATCAAATATGAGTTTAAAAAAGATATTTATATGACGCTGCAATATAATCACTTCGAGTCAGTGTTGGGTACGGATAATCCGGACAATTACGATTTTCAACAGTTCTTTGTTTTGTACAATATGGAATTTTAAAAAAAATAAAATGAACAATATAAAAATTTTATACGTCTTTTACTTGTTTTTAATATTAGGGATCAGTGGTTGTAGTCACGACACGGAGCCGGAAATGCCCAATCTGGTGGATCGATTCGGACCTTTTACTGGTTTGTCAGCCTTGACGGCGAGTCAACCCACGGTGGATTTTGCGGCTGGAGAAACTGTTTTTTTTAACGCCACTTTCAATAAGAATGTGGACTGGATACTGGAGATTACCGGAGCGGTTAGCGGATCGGTAAAACGGATTGAAGGCTTTTCCAGTGAGCTAAATGCCAGTAATGCGACCTGGGATGGCGGGACAACGGAATTTCCACTCTTCCGAGCCGAAGAAACAGTCAACGTCGTCCTGACCGTTCCCGAAGAAGGCGAATTTATGGAAACAACCACCGTGGAGACCTTATCTTCCAAACAATACGAAGGATTACTACTGACGGATTTTGAACAAGAATTAGGGTCGAATGAAGTTGTCGGAAATTTTGAATTTGAATTTAATCCAATGACGACTGGTCGACAAACGGACATTCCTGCTCAGGGAAATTTTTATTATAATTTAGCAGGAATGGATGATGTCGTACCAAATTTTTTCGTTGGATTGATGGATCTCAAAGCGGAGTTAGCCGGAGGAGGTGGGACACTGGATTTTCCTACTACCGTTCCCGAGGAGCTATATTTTAACTATTTTATTTATTCAGATAGAGTTCCGCACGGATTGGCCATTATTGAGTTTTTTATTGATGGAAACGGTACCGGTACTTACGAAAGAGATCAAGACACACAAACCTTTCGAATTGCCGAAGATATTGACCTCAATACTTTTGAAGGATGGCAACTGATGAGTTATCCAATGAGTGATACAGGCATTTCTCAGGAACAATTGGAAAATGTAGTTGCGCTTCGATTGTTGTTAATTTCAAATATGAATACACAGCCAAGTCCACCTTTGGAGGTTGCATATGGCCTTGATTATATGATTTTTACCGAAGGAAGTGCTTTGCAGTTATAATTTTTGATTCTTAATTCGCGACAAAATTAAGCGGCCACAAAGTCGCTAAGTCACCAAAAGTTTTTCCGAAGGAAAAATCTCTTTTTCCTGGTGTCTTTGTGACTAAAATACTAAAGTTTATTCAACGATTCAACGATTCAACAATTCAACAATTCAACAACAAATGAAAAATATAAAATATTGCTGTTTTGGGATTATTGCCTTTCTCATTTGTGGATGCGTATCCTTAAAGAAAGCGACTTTATACGATGGTGTGGTAACGGAAGAAAAAGAGGTTTTGCCCACGGATATATCGGTAATTGTAGAGCCGTTGATCTACGACGAAGATGCGACGGATGTGTGGGGGCTGGAAAAGGATGTTTGTCAGGATGCGAGTATCTCTGACGTAGCGTACAGCGGCAAAGAATCTTTGAAAATTACCTGGAATCGGGATGCGAAAGGTTGTGAGTGGTCGGGAATTGGAATTGGCTGGGACAACTGGGCGGGCAAAGATCTTTCACTTATCATGAGTTCGGTGGCCATTCAAATGTACGTGCGCACACAAAAGGGAAAAGCATTCGGATTACCCTTTGTACTGACGTTGATTGATTATAGCAACGGAATGGGATTCCTATATACCACCAACAAGTACTTCGAGCGGTCTTCGATTGACGAAGAATGGCAAAAAGTAGTGGTACCGTTAAAAGATTTTGAAATAACCCAGGAAAATCTGGACCCTTCCAATATCAAACAATTACAGATTGAATTACAACAGAGCGGGAGTGTGTATCTTGATGATATCAGTCTGGTTTTTTACGAAGAACAAGAACAGACCCCCTGGATGACGGAGGAAGTTTTGGATTCTCCGATCGCCATGCCACAAGTTCTTTTTGACGATGCTTTTGCCAATAACAACGGATGGGGATTAGTGAAAGATGATTGTAAACAAATCGAATGGTCGGAGGCGGAAACTTCTACGGGAGATAAATCCCTGCACTTGTCCTGGGATACGAAAGGTAAAAATTGTAAGTTGAATGCCTTTGGCGTTAGCTGGAACAAATGGTATCCCGTTGATATGACCACTATTCTGGATGAGGTGGCTTTTGAGTTTGATATCCTAACAGTTGGAGAAACGGTGCAGAACCTTCCAATTAAGATTGGATTTGAGGATTACGATCGCGCAAAATCATTGGTCGGTCTGACGCAGAACTTTGTGGAAGGCAGAGGTTATGATACCAAATGGCGTAAAGTCCGGATTCCTTTATCCGCAATGCCAAAAGACGTAAATTTTAAAAACATTAAACAGGCTTATATTACCATGACCGGGAAAGGAGAAGTATTTATTGATAATCTTAGACTGGTTGGGGGAAAGTAATGATAAGTGATAATTAATAATTTTTTAATGAAGAATTAATAATGTAAGTCGATAATGTGGTAGATGATATTATTGTCAAAAGTATAGCTATTGTAAAAAATAAAATCACCAATTATGTCTATAAAAACAAGCCTTCTTCTCATTCTAACCGTGCTATCCACGAGTTTTCTCTCCGCCCAAAACTTCCACGGCCCCGCCTCCGAAATGGCAAAAATCAAAACCAATATTTCTAATTTCTCCAAATATTATACGAATGGTGAAATAGACAAATTGACCAATTCCTACACTACCGACGGTAAAATATTTCCCACCGGAACAAACATCATCGCTGGACACGAGGCGATCAAAAAGAAGTGGACTTTACCCGAAGGGGTGAAAATTCTCAGACATAAAGTAACGCCCGAAGAAATCCGCATCGTTGATAATTACGCCTACGATTACGGGCTTTACGCCGGAGCTACTTTAAGACGGGACGGCTCGGAAAGTACCTGGCAGGGAAAATACGTTATCGTTTGGAAAAAAGTCGGGGACGACTGGAAAATCTATCTGGATATCTGGAATAGTATCAATGCCCCGGCTCCTGCTACCGCAACTACGAGCACCGCCCGGCCCGGCGTGCAGGATCATCCCGAATACGGCGCCGTCAGAGCTGCGATCGAAGACTATGTGTTTGGGTTGTACCTGGTCGATGCACAGCGAATTATCAATAGTGTGGATACCACCTTACACAAAACCGGTTTTTGGTTCAATAAAGAAACGATGGCCTACGTTGATAATCTGGAAATGAGCTATACGCAATTGGTTGATCTGGCCGGAAAGTGGAATAAAAACGGTGATCAGATTACTGCCGATACGCCCCGTGAAATCACCGTTTTTGATGTCACCGATAAAACTGCCTCCGCAAAATTAGTGGCCGCCTGGGGAATGGATTATTTTCACCTGGCAAAGGTAGCTGGCAAATGGAAGATTCGAAATGTCTTGTGGCAGAGTTTGTCAGAGGAGTGATAATGAGTAATGTTTTCTATGGTGATTCGGTAAAAGCTGGAAAGAAGTATCATGATTGAATGCATGAAAATTTTTAAAACCGAAAGCGTTAATAAAAAGTAAGACACTTGTAAAAAAAACGTTTACCAAACCTGAGAAAACCATTACCAAAGTAGTCAGGTTATGCTCAGAGGTTTAGTAAACGTATGGTCGTAAACGGTCCTTTGGGATCGGTCAGTTACATTCCCAGGTCCTTTATAATTTCCGCAATCTTGGCGTCGAGGGCCGCATCCGTTTCTGTAAAATCTGCGGCGGAGGCCAGCGGCAAATTCACACTCATATAATACTTGATTTTCGGCTCGGTACCACTTGGACGCAGAGCCACGCGACTGCCATCTTCGGTTGTATAAACCAGGACATTTGATTTTGGAATGTCGAGCGGTTGCGTAGCTCCGGTGGTCACATTTTTGGTAATTGATAATTTGTAATCATCAATTTTTACGACCTTGGAACCGTTGATTTCCGTCATGGGATTAGCGCGGGCATCGGCCATCATTTGTTTAATTTCCTGTGCTCCGGTAATTCCTTTTTTGACCAAAGAAATTAAATGTTCTTTGTAAAAACCATGTTTTACGTACAGTTCGATCAGCGCCTGGTAGGCCGAACTGCCGCTGGCTTTGGCCTGCGCCACAATTTCTACGGCGAGCAGGGTCGAGGTCACCGCATCCTTATCGCGGACAAAATCACCGACCATATAACCAAAGCTTTCTTCTCCACCACCGATAAAATTCAGTTCGGGATGATCCTTGATTAATTTTGCGATCCATTTAAATCCGGTGAGAACAATTTTGTTTTCCACGCCGTAGCTGGCCGCTAAATTGGTAAGCATCGGGGTAGAAACAATCGTCGTAGCGATAAACTCTTTTCCTTTAATTTTATTTTCTGCTTTCCATTGTTTGAGGAGGAAATCAGTCATTAGTAACATGGTCTGATTACCGTTCAGTAATTGCATTTCATTTTTATCGTTGCGTACGGCCACGCCCAGGCGGTCGCTATCCGGATCGGTTCCGATGACGATATCGGCGTTCACCTTATCGGCCAGTTCGAGGGCCATTTTCAGGGCCGCCGGTTCTTCCGGGTTGGGCGATTTAACCGTTGGGAAACTTCCGTCGGGAACGCGTTGTTCTTCGACGATGTGGACGTTGGTGTATCCGGCCCGTTTCAGCGTTTCGGGAATGGCGGTAATCGAAGTACCGTGGAGGGAAGTAAAAACAATGGTCGTGTTATCCTTGGCATCCTGCGTAGCACCCGTGCTGCCGTTGGCTACTGCGGCGTCAATAAAAACATCATCCACCTCTTTTCCGATCATATGAATTAAATCCGGGTTGGCCGTAAATTGTATATCCGCATAATCCAGGTTGTCAATCATTCCGATGACCGCCGCGTCGTGGGGTGGGACGAGTTGCCCTCCGTCCTGCCAGTAGACTTTATAACCGTTGTATTCGGGAGGATTATGGGAGGCGGTCAGAACGATTCCGCAATGACAATTCAGGTGGTTGACCGCAAAAGATAATTCCGGTGTGGTCCGTAGATCTTCGAATAAATACACCTCGATCCCATTCGCAGAAAAAACATCCGCGACGACCTTGGCCAGACTTTGGCTATTATGACGACAATCGTAGGCAATGACCGCTTTACATTGTTCGTTTGGAAATGCTTTTTTTAGATAATTGCTCAGGCCCTGCGTACTTTTTCCCAGGGTATACTTATTGATGCGGTTGGTTCCGATACCCATGATACCGCGCATTCCGCCGGTCCCGAATTCCAGATTTTTATAAAAACTTTCCTGGAGGTCTTCCGGATTATCGGCCATATCTTTACGGATGGCGTTTTGTGTTTCTTCGTCGAATACCGGGGAAAGCCAGGTTTTTGCTTTGTCCAGGATTTCGTTGTTGAGCGTTGACATGATTTTAAATTTTAGGTTTTGAATGTTAGTTTTTTATTTTAGTTGTGGTTTTTTCTAAAGGTTTTGGATTTCTTTGAGCGTAAGATTGGTTAATTCTTGAATATCTGAGTCTGACATTCCTTTTATTTTCATTTTCCTGGCTGTTTCTTTATTTGCTTCTTTGGCAATTTGTTTTCTCTCTTCCTCTTTAAGCATTTCGATAATCGTAGCATTTTTCGCCATCATCATTTCATAATTCATTCTTTGGTCCGGCGTCATCTGACTCTTATCCAATTTGTCCATGGCTTGCTTTATCCAATCTTCCGTTAAAAACTTTGGCAGTTGGTCGGCACCTTTAATATTTTCTAAATTCTTCATAATGAAAATGAGTTTATCTAAATCTGATTGAATTTGAGATTCCTTCTTGTCAAATTTATCAATTTCT
>CALLLR010000008.1 GCA_938008185.1 uncultured Saprospiraceae bacterium | reverse complement strand
CATATGGACTGGTAATTTTAAATCTGCTCTGCGTTAGAAAATTCCTCATTATGCTACGGCATAACTCCGGATTTTCTGCCTTGATCAGCTGTAAAATTACTGCCTCCATAAACTCACTAACTTATTGCCCGAGGCACTAGTTCCTGCCAAATTATTTTAGGCGTCTTTTTGTACGAATAATCCCCTAATTCGTGCGAATACTATTTATTGGTGCACTAACATCAAATAATCACTATCCAATAGGTGAAATAAATTTAAATTTGTAAATATGAATACCATTAAACTGGACGATTATCAAATCCACCTTGGAGCATTTGGAGAAGATCTTCGCGATTATCTGACCAAAGGAAACTACAATCAGGTTTTTATTATCGTAGATGAGCATACTCGTGCGGATTGTTTGCCTTTTTTGGAAAAACAGATGGGGTCCGTTCCTTATAATATAATCGAAATTCAATCGGGCGAAATCAATAAAACCATTACTACTTGTAGCCAAATCTGGCAAAAAATGATCGAGTGGGGAGGCGGACGTAGAGATCTGACGATCAACCTAGGGGGAGGCGTGATTGGAGATATGGGGGGATTCTGTGCCTGTACTTTTAAGCGAGGGATGGATTTTATACAAATGCCAACGACTCTTCTTTCACAAGTTGATGCCTCGGTAGGTGGTAAACTAGGAATTGACTTTGCCGAAATAAAGAATAGTATTGGGTTGTTTAAAAATCCGTTGGCGGTAATGGTCTGGCCGGAATTTTTAAAGACACTTTCGCTCCGGGAACTGCGGAGTGGATTCGCGGAGGTGATCAAGCACAGCTTGATTGCCGATGCAACACAGTGGAGTGAACTAAGACAGATAGAAAATATGGAGGTTGCTCACGCTGTAAAGTTCCTAGAAAAATCTATTCTAATTAAAAAAAGTATCGTAGAAGCGGACCCTTTTGAGTCCGGATTACGTAAAGTGCTCAACTTTGGTCATACCATTGGTCACGCGCTGGAGAGCAATGCCTTGAACACTGATCAGCCACTTTTGCACGGGGAGGCAATTGCTGCAGGAATGATTTGTGAGAGTTATCTCAGCCTAGAAAAAGGACTATTGCCTCAGGATTTAGATCAGATTACCCAGTTTTTATTAAAACAATACGGAAAATGTGAATTTGGAACAGATAGCTACCCAAAATTGATGGCTTTGATGCAACAGGATAAAAAAAATGACACAACAGAAATTAACTTTACCATGCTAAAATCGCCGGGAGAAGCGTTATTTAATCAGGTTGCCAGTGAAGCAGACATTATTGCGAGCCTGGAATATTATCGGCAGCAATAACATTTTGAACAACTTCTTTACCCTTATTTTATTAATATCCTCTCTACGAAGCGTATATTTGTGAAAATAAGGGGGTGCGTTTAAAATGTACTCCTTTCATACCATTGGAGAAAACACAAATTTAAATCAATATGGATCAGCCAAATAACAATATGGATAGTGAAAAGTCGATTCGTCAGCAACGTTATCCGAAATACCGGAAAATCGTAAAGTTGATGTGGGGAGCGACCATTCTGGGAATACTGGGAGTAATCCTATTATTTGTTGTTCTATCCTTTCAGGATTTACCTACTTTTGAAGAACTGGAAAACCCCAATAGTAATTTTGCTTCCGAAGTATATGCTGCCGATGGAGAAGTACTTGGTCGGTATTACGTAGAAAATCGCATCCCAGTTGATTTTAATCAATTATCTCCGTATTTGGTAAAATCATTGGTCGCTACCGAAGACGAGCGTTATTACAATCATTCCGGAATTGATTTCGAAGCCCTTTTCCGGGTAATCGTCCGTACTGGATTGATGGGGCAACGAAGCGCGGGTGGTGGTAGTACAATTACTCAGCAGTTGGCCAAACTGCTTTATTCTGACCGGAATTTTGCCGGCATGAATTTTATTGAAAAAATATTTGCATTAGGAACACGCAAATTTAAAGAATGGATTACTGCGGTTAAACTCGAACGTAGTTATACCAAAGAAGAGATCATGGCGATGTATCTCAATAAGTTTAGTTTTACGAATGGTGCCTATGGAATCAAAGCAGCTTCTGAGATTTATTTTGGAACCAGTCAGGATTCTTTACACATAGAAGAGGCCGCTACGCTGGTGGGAATGTTAAAAAATCCATCACTTTACAATCCAATCCGACGCCCGGATATCACAACTAAACGTAGAGAAGTCGTTTTGAAACAAATGCAAAAGGCTGGACAAATTTCCCAGACCGAATATGATTCCTTACGGGTCTTACCTTTGGATATGACCAACTTCCGTCGAAAAACACACGCTGATGGCCCTGCTCCTTACTTTAGAATGGAGCTTAGAAAGGAATTGAGCCGAATTCTACACCGTCCCGAAAATTTAAAAACCAATGGAGAGCCTTATGATATCTATCGGGATGGATTAAAGATATATACGACCATTGATCCAAAGATTCAGGCACACGCAGAAGCGGCCATGTATAAGCACATGGAAAAGCTGCAAAGAACATTTGATCGCCACTGGAAAGGAAAAGATCCCTGGACTTACGAAGATAGCGATACCGAAATGGAACCCGAAGAGATGGAAGAAGATTTGGCTATTCGTGCACGTTCGCTCCAAAAAAGTATCAGAGAGTCGGACCGTTATCAGCGGTTACGCGCAGAAATTCTGGAACCAGCCATTAAGACTGCGGCAAAAAAACTGGACAATTTTGAACTGAGAGATCATGATATTGATCGAATGATCCAAGAAGAGCGAGAAAAGGGGACGATTGCCAGGCTGGTTTCTCAAAAAATGGTGGGAAGTCCGCTGGCTGCCAAGTATAAAAAATTGATGAAGGCCGACGAATGGAAGGAAGTGAAAGCAAAATTCATTGCCTTGCGTAAAGCAGCCGCCGAAAGCTTTAATGCGCCAACTAAAATGCGCGTATTCGCCTATAATGACCAAATGGAGAAAGACACGACGATGACGCCTCTTGATTCTATCAAGTATCACCAAATGTTTTTACAATTGGGTTCCATTGCCGTAGATCCTAAAACGGGATATGTAAAAGCATGGGTAGGAGGAATCAATCATAAATATTTTCAGTTTGATCACGTGACTTCCGAGCGTCAGGTAGGTTCCACCTTTAAGCCTTTTATTTATGCTACGGCCATTGCTCAGCAGTCCGTCTCTCCTTGTATGCAAGTATATGATTTGCCCTACACTATTCACGCGGGAGAAGGAAATTTTCACCTAAAAGAAGACTGGACACCTAATAACGCCAATGGAGAATACAGTGGTGCTCCTTATACTTTATTTAAAGGGTTACAACATTCTAAAAATACGATTTCTGTTTATCTGATGAAGCAGTTAGGAGACGCAGAACCAGTTAGAGACCTGGTAGATAATATGGGGTTATCCAAAGATGCAAAGCGTAGTAACGGAACGTACGTCATACCACATGCACCTTCGATTTGTTTGGGTTCTTGTGAATTAACCGTACAGGAACTGGCAGGTGCGTACACTACGTTTGCCAATGACGGAATTTACAATAAGCCGGTTTTTATTAATAGAATCGAGGATGGCCACGGCCACATTATTTACGAAGAGATTCAGGAAGAACGCAGAGCATTAAATCCTAATGCTAATTATGTGATGGTGAATATGATGAAAAATGTAATGAATCAGGGTTTGCCTGGTTTTGGGAATATAAAAAGCGAAATAGGGGGAAAAACCGGAACGACCAATAATTATGTAGACGGTTGGTTTGTTGGCTTAACGCCTGATTTGGTCGTAACTACCTGGGTGGGAGGAGATAACCGTTGGGTTAGATTTCGTAGCCTAAACTTGGGGATTGGTGCCAAGATGGCGCGTCCATTCTTTGCCAAATTATTACGTAGTCTAGAGGAGGACGAAACGACTGACTACGATGTCAAGGCTCGTTTTGCCGAGCCAACTGGAGACCTCGGAATTGTGATCGATTGTGAACAATACGACTACAATGGAGAAAGCCCGCTCAATTTTGATGATATGGAGCCAGTAGAAGAAAACGAAAGCTTTGGGGATGATGACTTTTTTGGTGACGAAAGCCCCGCCGCGGTTAAGGATACGACTAAAAACAAGCAAATAGCTGAAGAAAATGAAGAGTTTGGGGAAGAATTTTAAATAGAAATATCCAACCAATCTATAAAATAAAGACCCTCAATGTTTAGAAAATTACTGTCTGCCTTACTGCTACTGGGAATATTATTGATTTTTACCCTTACGCAATGTGTACCTGCTAACAAAGAAATACTGACGGATGTTAATTTGGATTTTAAAGATCCGCTTTACCGACTATTATATGATTATCAAGATCAGCTGCTGACAGATAGTATCCTTCCTTTTTTTTACGATCGTGACCCAAGCTACCGCTACGCGGCAGCCCTTGCTTTTGCATCAAATAAAGATCCATTGGTACTTGACTCACTCATTCAATTGTTAGGTGATGAAGTACAGCAAGTAAAAGTAGCAGCGGCGTACGCTTTGGGACAAATCGGCAGTGAAAAGTCTGGTACTGCACTTGTAAATGCTTTTGCTACCGATACGCTGGCGACCTCTCAGAAATTCAAAAAAATCGTTTTGGAAGCTATCGGGAAATCTGCTTCAGGTGATTATCTGGATAATATCAGTAGCGTAAAAAGTTATTTTCGTAGTGATACGTTACTTCTGGAAGGGCAAGCCTACGCCATCTACCGCTATGGACAGCGAGGAATAACCTCTCCTGTCGGCACGCAGCGAATGGTAGACCTGCTTGCAAAAAAAGGATATCCCGAATCGGTTCGACTGATTGCTGCCAACTATCTTTATCGAACCAGAGATATTAAGATTGATACTTTTGCCGGGAAATTTTATCAGGTAGCCCAACGCGAAAATGATCCGCAGATATTACAGGCATTGGCGATTGCTATTGGAAAAACCAAGAAGCCAGCTGGCTTGGAAGCACTCAAATATCTTTACGGAAAGTCGGATGATTTTAGGGTGAGAGTAAATGTAATTCGGGCTATGAGTAATTACGAATATGACGAAGTGAAGGACTTGATCACTAATGCCTTAAAAAGTGATAATCAACATATCGCTCAGGCGGCGAGTCAATTTTTTGTTGATTATGGAAATGCGCGGAATGCTACCCTCTATTTTAATACTGCTAAAAATACAGAAAATCTCTCGTGGCAAGTTCGTAATAATTTGTTGCGAGCGGCGAATCGGTATGTGCCAAAATACTTTGTCAATAGGACAAATAATATCAACGCAGAAATAAAAGCCAGAGTCGAGGCACCCAACGATAATGTTTACGAAAAGGCCGGATTACTAAAAGCGTTGTCAGAATACGGTTGGAACTATAAATATATTCATCAAAAAGGATATCAGTCGGAGCAGACCATCATCCGGTCGGCCAGTGTAGATGCATTGGCGGAGATTGCGATGAGACCTGATTTTGATAAGTTTTTTGGGGCCAGCGCCCGACGGGTAAAAAAAGAATTAGCAGGCTATTTCAAAGAAGCGATTGAAAAGGGAGATATTGCCATGAGCGCTTACGCCGCAAAAGTACTACGGATGCCTGCCCTGGATTTTAAAGCAGTAGTAGATAGCTTTGATTATATGACCACTGCCATGGGTAAACTGGAACTCCCAAAGGAAATTGAAATAAAATACGAATTACAAAAAACCGTCGATTACTTTAACGGTGTTACGGCACCTGCCAACCTTCCTCCTCGCTATAACCACCCTATTGATTGGAATTTAATTGATGGAATTAATCCGGATGCAGAAGCAAAAATATTTACTTCAAAAGGGGAAATTACTTTATCGCTGATGTTACAACACGCACCAGGAACGGTGTCCAATTTTGTACGACTGGCGCGTAATAATTTTTATGATAATAAAAATTTTCACCGGGTAATTTCTAACTTTGTCGTTCAGGGGGGGTGTCCGCGTGGAGACGGCTATGGTGGACTGGACTATACGATTCGATCAGAGTTGGGGATGGCTTACTATGATGATGCTGGATACGTGGGAATGGCATCTGCTGGAAATCATACCGAGTGTACTCAATGGTTTATCACCCATTCTCCTACCCCCCATTTGGATGGGAACTATACTATTTTTGCAAAAGTAAAATCAGGAATGGACGTCGTTAATCAATTGCAAATAGGAGATCGAATTACAGATATTAAAATTCAGAATTAAAATGCTAACCTGTTACCAAATTATACCAACTATTTAATAAAATGAAGAATACACCAATAACAAAGATTCACGAAGACCTAGGTGCAAAAATGGCAGGTTTTGCCGGTTATAATATGCCAATTTCTTATCAGGGAATTAAAGATGAACATGCCGCTGTTCGACAAAAAGTAGGCGTCTTTGACGTATCGCACATGGGAGAATTTATTGTCCGAGGCAAAGAGGCATTGAATTTATTACAACTCGTTACCTCCAATGACGTTAGCAAACTAAAAATAGGCGATGCGCAGTATTCTTGTTTGCCTAACAAAAATGGTGGGATCGTTGATGATTTATTGGTATATCGCCTGACGGAAGATAATTGTTCCGAAGGTGAGCAGGCTTACATGTTGGTAGTAAATGCATCAAATATTGAAAAAGATTGGAACTGGATTGCGGAGCAGAATACCTTTGATGCTAAAATGATTAATATATCGGATCAGACCGGACTCCTCGCCGTACAAGGTCCTCAGGCAGCTGCGCTTTTACAACCATTGACCCAAGTAGACTTGAGTAGCCTCTCCTACTATACATTTACTAAAGGAACGCTGGCTGGATTAAACAACGTTTTGATCTCTGCTACGGGATATACTGGTGCGGGTGGATTTGAACTATACGTAAATAGCGACCAGTTGCTGACTTTATGGCAAGCCTTATTTACCAATCCAGCCGTGGAAGTGACGCCCATTGGATTAGGCGCACGGGATACCTTACGACTCGAAATGGGATATTGTCTTTACGGCAATGATATCAACGACACCACTTCTCCTATTGAAGCAGGCTTGGGCTGGATTACCAAAACAAAAAAAGACCATTTCAATTCCATTGACATCTTTCGGGCACAGCGGGCGGACGGGGTTGATCAAAAACTGGTGGGATTTACTTTATCTGACCGAAGAGTGCCCCGACACGGATACCAAATCGAAGATGAGGCAGGAAACCTGATTGGTGAAGTAACTTCTGGAACCCAGTCTCCGTCACTAGATATTCCTATAGGAATGGGATATGTGAAAAAAGGCTTTGATCAAGTGGGTACAACGGTGATGATTGTGGTGGGTAAAAAACGACTCCCTGCCGTGCTAACCAAACTCCCTTTTTATAAAGGTAATTGAGCATGAAGTCTGACTGACTGGATCTGCAGGCTTAGATGTTGTTTAATTAAATAAAAATATTCTTCATCTTCGATGAACAATATCAGGTAAAATCTTATTTCCCCTTTGGATACCGTTTTTTTAAATAAAAAATCATGACAGTTCACGAAGGTAGAGATCGGTTTATTAATTCTTGGGGTAGTTTGGGCTCAAGTTGGGGCATAAGTCGTACAATGGCACAAGTGCACGCCTTGCTGCTACTAGCACCAGAATGTTTATCTGCGGATGAAATCATGGATGAATTAAAAATCTCTCGTGGTAACGCTAATATGAATATCCGGGCGTTGATTGATTGGGGATTGGTCTATAAAGAGTTAAAGCCAGGAGAGCGCAAAGAATTTTTTATTGCCGAAAAAGATATGTGGGAGGTATTTCGTCGCATTATTATCCAACGAAAGAAAAAAGAACTCGAACCGATGCTCAAAGTATTGGACGAGGTTAGCAGTGTGGATGGCATGTGTAGTGAATCAGAAGAATTTTGTAAGGTGATTCAGGATATGAAGATAATCTCTAATAAAGCGGATTCGACCTTAGATAAGCTGATCAAAGCAGATAACAACTGGTTTATTAGTAAATTTATGAAGATGATGAAATAGTCCTTTATCCTTTATAAGGGTTAAAAATTTAGTAGTAAATTGTTTTGACTTTTCCTGCCTTTCCCCAATAGTTTTTATCTTGCAGTTTTTTAACCAAATTATACCACCGATCCAGCGCGGGAATGGCGTTTTAATAGATTAGAAAATATACTATTTTGTGTATAAATCCATCTAATTTATCAATATTCTCAAGGGTCATCTATTAATTATCTTGCAATGGAGATTAATCCTTTTCAGGCAGTGTATCCCAACCTAGCATATATTACGTCCGCTGATTTCTTTTTCGCTACTGTGAAAGAGTCTTATTCGGATTATCGAAAAAGCGACTTTTTTCAAAAATCTGCCGAAGATGCCATCTATATTTATCAAATTAAAACGGATGACAAAGCTTACACTGGATTAATCGGATGTGCCACAGTTCAGGATTATCTTAATAATAAAATAAAAAAACACGAGAATACGCTGGCCAGTAAAGAGCAACAGCAGCTCCAATTGATGATTAAACGGGGCGCAGCCGTAAAACCAATTCTGGTTACCTATCCAACGGTTGATGCGATAGAAAAAATTATCGATCAGCAGATCAAAAAAATAAAACCTTTCTTTAGTATCTCATTTGAAGATAGTCTGGAGAAGCATACTATTTGGAAAATTGAAGAGGGAACGACTATTCAAAGAATTCAGGATATTTTTGTAAAGAAAGTGCCGCATGTTTATATTGCGGATGGTCATCACCGTAGTTCCACCTCCGCATTGATGGCCGAAAAGATGAAAGAAAAAAAGAAGAAAGGACAGTATGATCAGATTCTGGCTGCTTTTTTTGCGGTTAAAGAATTATCTATCTATGATTATAATCGAGTAGTAGAAGGACTTGATGATCGAACCATGGCGAGATTTATGGCAGAAATTTCCCAAATATTTGACATCAAAATATTAAAAAAAGCTGCCAAGCCCCGTAAAAAATTTGAACTAACGATGTTGATCGGAGAAGAGTGGTTCCGACTAAAATGGAAAAAAGAAATACTGAATAAGTATAAAACGGAAAAGGTAATCCTGGATGCCAGCCTATTAGAACAGGAGGTAATGAAAAATATCATGAAAATAAAGGATACCAAAACCGACAATCGTATCACTTACGTAGAAGGTCCTAAAGGATTTGAATATATTGCCAAGCGCACCCGTAAAGATGAAAATAAAATAGCCTTCTGTTTGTATCCCGTTGTGATTGAAGATCTGTTTAAAGTGGCAGATGCTGGAGCGATCATGCCACCTAAATCAACCTGGTTTGAACCCCGGGTGAAAAATGGATTGTTGGTCCTGGAGTTTTAAGTACACTCATAATATACACACACACTTACAATGAAAAAAATTACCGCAGATTTTATCTATCCTGTCACTCATGATCCTATCAAAAACGGAGTAATCGTCTTGGACGATACAGGAAAAATTTTAGCGGTGGAAGAAAAACGAGGTCACGATCCGACTTCTTTGGAAAAGTATCATGGAATTATCATACCTGGATTTGTCAATACACATTGTCATTTAGAACTGTCTCACATGCGTGGAAAGGTAGGCACCGGGACAGGGTTGATTCCTTTCATTACCAGCGTCGTTAAGTTTCGTGATTTTCCCGAAGAAGAAATTATGGACGCCATTCGTAAGGCAGATGAGGAAATGTACAAAGGAGGAATTGTTGCGGTAGGGGATATCTCTAATAAGACGGATACGGCTATCCAGAAATTAGCGAGTTCATTGCACTATTATACCTTCGTAGAAATGTTTGATTTTTTAAATGAAGGATTGACCGATAGTGAATTTGAAAAATATATGTCCGTTTTTTCTACTCAGGCCGGAATCGACGGTAATAAAAAAAGTGTTGTCCCACACGCTCCGTATACGGTATCCGAAAAGCTATTTCAAAAAATAAACAGCGTCAATCACGTAGGGCAAACCGTCAGCATTCATAATCAGGAAACCCTTGCTGAAAACGATTTATTTCTAACGGGAAAAGGAGATTTTTTGAACTTTTACAAAGATTTTGGGATGGCACTCAAAACCTTTGTTCCTCTTTACAAGCCATCTATTTACTACGCAATTGACCATATGGATCCATTGTGCAAAACTTTATTTGTGCACAATACCTTGACAACGACCAGCGACATTGAGGCGGCACATTCCTGGAGCCCAAATGTTTACTGGGCTACTTGTCCAAACGCTAATTTATACATCGAAAATCGACTGCCAGATTATCAGGCTTTTTTAGATACTCAAGCGCGGATGACCATCGGGACAGATAGTCTGACTTCTAACTGGCAGCTTTCCATTTTCGAAGAAATGAAAACGATCGCCCGCTTTAAGTCTTACGTACCTTTTCAGACATTGCTGGAATGGGCAACCATCAACGGGGCCGAGGCACTGGGATACGAGCAAATACTGGGAAGTATAGAGATTGGTAAAACACCGGGACTGGTTTTACTGGAAGGCGTCAACGAAAATAGCTGGCAATCGGCCACTATAAAGCGAGTGGGGTAGTGGTTGAATCTTTGGATAATCACTGATTTGGTCCAAAATATTTTCCCGGATATTCTTGCTCCATTTCTGCTATTCTAATGTTAAGCTGATCCAAAAATTTCTGATGAGCAGAGCTGTCCGGCCGCAAAGGACGGTGCGCTAGCATTTGATTAATGGCGAGCACTTCGTCGTAATAAATCCGGGTAGCCTCCGGAAAACAACTCTTTCTAAAATATTCCCAAATATAATCAACCGCCATTTTTGTGGGGTGCATCAAATCATTTTTATAAAAACGATAATCGCGTAGATCGTCCATTAGTATTTCGTAAGCTGGGAAGTAATGAATTGCTGCAAAGTTTTTTTCTAATTCGGCGCAAGTTAATAACAAACTCGCTTTGCTGCGTTGATTTGCGATCAATCCGTCCCGGAGATGTCGAATTGGACTGACCGTCAAAACGATTTTTAGATTAGGAAATTGCTGAATTATGCGCTCTAAGATAGGCGCAAACTTTTTATAAATAGCGTCCGGTGAAGATAGTTTTTTGGTAAAGTCCTGACCAGGTAATTTATGACAATTAGCGACTACCTGTCCTGATTTGGTATGTACGAATCCATTTGCGGTTCCAAAAGTCAATAGCAGGAGATTTGCTTTTTTTAATTGAGTGAAACCTGCGGCCAGTGCCTGGTTGATCGCGGTCAGGGTTTCTGTCTGATCTGATCCGGAAAATTGTCCGTGGTGGGCAAAGCTGTGCCATTGCTCCTGATAATGAAACAAATCCTCTGCCGCAAAAGGTTGTCCTTCCAATAAGCGGAGTAAGCCTTCTGCTATTGTAAAGGGATGGTAAATAGTACCGAAGGGATTGAGTCGAACGGACCATCGTCCAGCCGAAAAACGGTCGCCGATCTCTTGCGCAAAACAAGACCCCAGGCAAAGCAGGTGATCGTCGGGTTGTATTTGTGGTAGACCCGGTAACGGCGGTAAGATGGTACGAAAGGATTGCATAGTTTCGCCCAAAAATATTACTTTTAAGGTTTAATGCGAGTCAGCATTTAAAAATAAAGTCACGAATAGTGCAAAATTAGTTTAAAAAGATAGGGTTGCTTTTTTGCTTTTTGCTACTTGCTGTTGGCTTCTTGCCCTCTTTTATCGCGGTTGAGTGAAGCAAGTAGCCAGAAGCAAGCGGCAAATAACAGCATTTTTCTAATAATAAATTACGGCCTATATTTTAATTGCTTATTCGAATGTTTAGTCAACATTTTGCCTTAAGATATGAATATTTTCAGCAGATTATTTGGAACGGGAAAAGCAGCAGCAGCACCAAAGGTACACTTTGGTCGCTACACAGATGCTTATAAGACCACCGACCAGTATGATGCCTGGGATGATGCCCAGGAACTATTCGAGGCAGGAAATTACACGGATGCCTACGCCTCTTTTCTGGAATACCTGAATGACCCTTCGGTGGAGAATGTACGATACGAAAAAAATGCGGATGGTATTAAATTTGAATTTTTTCAGGGGTCTAAAAAAATAGAAGGAATTGCCAACCAAAAGCAAGTCGTGGTGGAAGCCAAAATCGCTCGGGCCAGCCAACTGGATGCGGCTTTTATGGAACGACTAATCCGTCGGAATTTTGATTTAAAGTATGCTCGTTTCGCGCTGGATGAGTCGGATATATTAACCATTAAATTTGATACATATACCCTGGACGGTTCTCCCTACAAGTTGTATTATGCGTTAAAAGAACTGGCGACCAACGCCGATAAACAGGATGACCTGTTGGAAGATGAGTTTCAAAATATCACCCTGGTTGGTGTTGACCATCTAAGGAGTATCAGCGAAAAAGAAAAGCAGATCAAATATGCTTTTTTTACAAAAAAAATAAAAGCAGTCGTCAACGCCATCTCCGATCATGGAAAATCGGTAGAAGAATACCCGGGAGGACTTGGTTACCATCTACTAAATACTGCCTATAAACTGGACTATCTCATTTGTCCCGAAGGATTTATGATGGAAGCGCTCGAAAGAATTCACCGTCTATATTTTTCAAAAGACGATCGGACTATGGCCGAAAAGGTAGCGATAGTAAGGTCTGAATACCAAGCCTTACTGGAGCGCCTGGCAGCAGATTACTATAGAGAAATGTACCTGACTACGTCCACTTTTGGGATTACCAACCCGGCCAGTCACGACCGGGTTCGGTCTTTTATTGACGGAGAATTAGGAAATATGAAGTGGTTTCGACAGAATGGTTATCTGGATACGGCCCTGGCTGTTCCCGGATATATTGTTGGCTATTGTCTGTTCAACTATGCGGTACCTTTGCCCGATCGTGCTTTCTTTCATTTATATTATCAAATTATGGAGCCGGAATACTTCAGGGAGTTAGGATTCCCGGAGGTTTATTATGATTTAGAAAAAAAGAGTTTTGATAAAAAAGGAATTCGGCGGGCCATTCGTAATATTGTAAAAACCCACCGACAAAAATTTCCTAAATTAAACCCGGAAATAAGTAGTCTGGATTTTACGGATTGTGCTGGTTTTGCCAGAACCTATCTATTAATGGTTCGTAATGTAAATATGATGAAGCTGCAATGAGAAAGTCATTATTGAAAAACGGAATTGTTCAGATTGCTACCCCGCACAGTACGGGGACCGGCTTTGTTTTGGGAGCGGAAGGATTGATTGTCACCAACGAGCACGTGGTGCGTGACAACCGCGAAGTAGTTGTTTATGGTTTTAACTTTCGGCAGCAAATCGTTCCGGTGGTCTATCTGGATGAAAAATACGATCTGGCTTTTCTGGCCATACCGGAAGGATTTGAAGGAACGACTTTATCATTGGAAAAAGAAGTACCACCAATGCTCGAAGATATTGTCTACGCCGTCGGTCATCCTTACGGAGCAGACTATGTAGTTCAGGCTGGTAATATTAGCGCACTGGAAAAGGTCAGCTACGGTATTCCTTTTATCCATCATACCGCGATGCTAAGTCCTGGATTCAGTGGAGGACCGTTGGTCAACGAAGCTGGAAAAGTAATCGGTGTCAATACCTTTCTGGTAAATAGAGATGAATTCACTGGATTTACCCTTCCCGTCGGTAGACTGAGTCAGCAAATCAGAGAATTTAAAAACAGTAAAATGTCCGTGGCGGTACTCTGTGGAAATTGTGAATTATTGGTATCAGAAGCTTCCATCGAATCTCACCGTTGTCCGGGCTGTAATAATGCGATACAGTTGGCCTCCGCCATAAAACCATACCAACCGATCGGTATGGCTTTAACCATTGAACAGCTACTAGGTAGGTTAGGTTACGCCGCAAAACTGGCTCGACGTGGTATGAATAACTGGGATATTGTAAAAGGAAGTGCCCACATAAATATTTCTTACTACGAAAAGTCTGGCTTAATAATTGGAGATTCGTACCTGTGTCACCTGCCTGCACAAGATTTATCCCCCCTATATCAGTTTTTGCTACGGCAAAATTACCAGCTAGAAGGCCTGACACTCAGTATCAAAGGCAACGCGGTTGTACTATCCCTGTTAATCTACGATCGTTATCTAAACATAGATACCGGAAGCAGATTATTTGAGCATTTATTCAAAACAGCAGATGATCTGGATAATGTGCTTATTGAGCAATATGGAGCCAGCTGGATTAAAGAACCCCCAACAATAGAAAAGATAGAAGAGGATAATTTTCCGGAGTTATTGAAATAATAATAAAACCTAACACGTTAGACTTATTCCGGCAGAACAAGGATCGCAAGTGATTTTGCCCTTGATCCCGGAATACACCTCTGTTGACAACCTATCCATGAATACTTTAGCGAAATTGTTTTTCCTGAAATGATAAGGAATTGTTAAAATTTGGGGTAAAACCCTATTTTTTGTCTTATTAGGGAAATAATATTATAATATATCGGGAAATTCAGTATTTTTACTTTTCGTGATGGTAGAAGGCAGTATTTTTAGCAATCCCTCCCCAATATCACAAGTATTTACTTACGTTCCGTGTCTATTTTTCCCAATGATGCTGTTCAGTTTAGACTGGACAAGTAAGTATCTATTATTCATTTTAATCAATAGTTGACATGAAAAGATTATCGACACAAATTTTATTTCTTTTTGCGTTTCTGGTATTAGGCAGTACCAGCCTGAAAGCGCAGGACATTCACTTTTCCCAGTTTTATCTTTCTCCGCTCAATCTTAATCCCGCCTTAACCGGGGTAATGAATTGTAACGTGAGACTAGTGGCTAATTACCGTAATCAATGGTCCAGCGTTTTAAAGCAAAATGCTTTTAAGACTTACTCTGCTTCTTACGACCAGCGCATTGCCGTTGGGCGATACGATTTTTTCGGTATTGGAGGTTCTTTTTGGGGCGACAAGGCGGGAGAGTCTGAATTCTCCACTTTACAGGGAAAACTATCCGCCTCTTACAGTAAGAAAATGGGCGGTTACCGTTCCAAGGCACACTATTTAGTTTTTGGTGCTGATATTGGAGTGACGCAACGTAGCGTGCAATTTCAAAACCTGCGCTGGGGTAATCAGCAATCAGGAGGTGTCTTTGATCCAGATATGGCTTCCGGGGAGGTTTTTGGTGACGACAACTTGATCTTTGCGGATATTTCTGCCGGATTACTTTGGTTTACGGTGTTAGATGACAATAGCAACTTTTACGTAGGCGGTGCTTATCATCACTTAAACCGGGCCGATCAGTCCTTCAACAATCAGGAATTCGAAGCTTTATATAGTAAGTTTACGATACACGCCGGTGGTGAGTTTTTGATGACCAGCAAATTAGGTCTCGTACCGGGTGTTGTGACCTTTTTCCAGGGACCTTCGTTTCAGTTAAATACGGGTACAAGTTTGAAGTTTTTACTGGGTAATTCCCGTACCAATTACCAGGCTTTCCAAGTTGGAGCGTGGATGCGTATTTCTAATCACTTTCAAGAGAGCGTAACGGCAGATGCCTTGATTCTTTCTACTAAATTTGATTATAATGATTTCGCTTTTGGTTTCAGTTATGATGTCAACGTTTCGAGCCTGAGAGCAGCGAGTGATTCACAGGGAGCATTTGAATTTTCTATGGTTTACAAGATTTGTGGAAACGAAAAAAGAAATGTTTACTGTCCTAATTTCTAGGATTCAAAAATAAAAAGCCTAAAAAGCCCCGTAATTGGTTAACGCCACTTCCGGGGCTTTTTATTTTGAGATATTTTATAGTACGTGGTCCACTCGTGTTTTTTCTCTTTCAAATACCAATAAATATAAAAAAAAATACTATTTTCGCCTTAGTAGAATAATACTTCAATATGACGACTATTTTACGATTAGCGCATACAAGACCAACCTACACTTTACATTTACAACTACTGATACACTATATTTAACACTTCCCCGCGGAGGAACGACCAAATCATTTTGGTTTGGAAGGTATTATTAATAACAAAAAAATCAGGGAACCATGTTTGGTAGCAAAAACAAAGAAGTAAATAATACAAATAAAAAAGGAGGGATAATTCCTTCTGCATCCCCTCATTCACTCAATACGCTGGTCAAAGGAACCACCGTAGAAGGAACGATCAGATGCGAGAGTGATATCCGTATTGATGGAACCGTCAAGGGGTCTTTAGACTGTAAAGCCAAGGTAATTATAGGACCACACGGTCTGGTAGATGGAGATGTAATCTGCGAAAACGCCGTGATTGAAGGCCGCTTTGAAGGGACCTTACAGGTAGCAGAATTGCTAAACGTACGCGAAACCGCACAAGTAAACGGTGACATCAAAACAAATAAATTAATTGTACAGTCTGGTGCGATTTTCAACGTTGCTTGTAAAATGGGCGTTCAGTCTACGAGCAATAACGGAATATCAGCTTCCAAACCATCCACTAATAATATTGTCAAAGCAGGAAAAAAAGCCAGCGAAGTCCAAGCCTAGTACCAGCGCTTCCTTCATGAAATATATGGGCATGGCTACACAGATGGCGGTGACCGTAGGCGTGGGTGCCTTTTTAGGGCAAAAAGCAGATATTCATTATGGTAATGAACGTCCGCTTTTTACCATCATAGGAGCCGTTATTGGAATATCCGCCGTATTATATCTGATTGTAAAAGATCTTATCCAACCCAAGTCTTGACTATATCTAACTTTTTTAAAGAATTGGTTATTGCTGCCGGTGGTGTAGCGGTGATTTTATTTATCTTGCATCAGTTTGATAAGTTTAGTCATTTACCGCCTTTTTCGTGGTCCTGCTGGCTATTTTTTGTCGTCTTCAGCCAAGCCATTTTCGCTTATGGTTTAAGGGCCGCTCAAAGTCCCAACCGGCACGATTTTACGAATGCTTCCATGGGGTTTATATTTTTTAAGATGATGTTATCGGTGGGATTTGTTTTTATATACGTAAAAATAAATAAACCGCCCGACGCACTATTTATCATTCCATTTTTTATCAATTATCTTTTCTTTACTATTTTTGAAACACGGTTTATGATCCTGCTGGGAAAAATGAGGCCCAAACGTCCTACTCAACAAAACAGTGAGCGCTAGAGTACTAGTACGCTGACCTGAGTAGCTCAACCATTAAGAAATATCTTTTATGAAAAAATATGCCATTACGGTCAACGACCAGAATACCATTGAAATAGAAAAAGAACAGTTGAATGACCTGGATATGATCCAGCAATCAGATGGTACTTACCATTTACTTTATCACAATGAATCCTACCGGATAAAAATTCTGGAGCAGAATCCTGGCAAAAAACAACTCAAATTACTCGTGAATGGACAAGCCTATCATCTCAAAATAGAAGATGAATACGATCAACTGGTGCGAGAGTTAGGACTGGAAGTGGTGACCACCCAAAAGGTCAATGAGATCAAGGCACCCATGCCCGGTCTGGTTCTGGAAATAAGCGTCAAAGCGGGTCAAACAATCGCCAAAGGAGATCCCCTCCTCATCCTCGAAGCCATGAAAATGGAGAACGTCATTAAGTCTGCCGGGGATGGCGTGGTGGAAGAGATTTTGGTGGAGAAGGGAGCGGCGGTAGAAAAGGGAGCGTTGCTGATCAAATTGGCGTAAAAGATTTTTATAAAATACTGCAAAAAAATAAAGCCCGCAAGCGATTCGGTTAGAATGGTTTGCGGGCTTTTTTTATAAATTGCTAGTCCTTTGAAAATTTTAGGATGATCCACGTTCCGAACATCAATAAATTAGTCGAAATAAAATAGGTAAACGTTGATTTTGTGAAACTGCTGATGACGGAAAGGTTTTTACTAATAAATATATTTGGAATAATGATATTGAGTGAATTTGATAAAAAGACTAACAAAAACAGAACCTTCAAAAAATAACATAAAAGCAGGCATATTTTTATAATTGGCTCATCCATTGTTCTGCTAAAAGATTTTGTGATTAAATCAAAAAAGACGCACAAGAGAATTATTGGAATCACAACTACCGAAGAAGGGATATAAGAAACGCTAGCTTGATGATCAGACACTAGAGAGATAAGCAGTGCAAAGCTGTATAAAATAAGAGAAACAACAGGTAAAGCCTTGAAAATAGCATTCATGATACATTAATTTATTGTAATGCTTCGGCTGTATTTATCCATCCATAGCCAAAATTTGGATCGTCTCCTATTGGATTGCTAGAAGCTTCTCGCATTTTGTTTAGTATCACTTCTCTTGAAGCACTTCCACCTTCTTTTGACCAAATTAACGCTGCAATACCTGATACCGTGGCAATGGCACAAGAACTTGCTGTGGTGTTTGTTGGTATATCATAATCACACGTTACAGTCAAAGAAGTCCTGTCGTCATCTTCCTCATCCTGCAGAATAACTGCGAATTGAACATTATGACCGTAGTGACAAATAGTACATTGTACTGCGTCTTCTGTTAAGGGACCGTTTGAAGAAGTATTTCTAATACCCGTTACGGCTACTGTTCTCCAGTCGTTCGCAGGGAATAGAACAATACTTTGCTGGCCCAATATATCAGCAAAACTACTTCCTGCTGCAGATACAATCATTTTACCTGAGCTATAGGCATTAGCTAAACCTATTGTTATAGCTTCGCTTGCACCAAAAGGTTGAGCAATAGACATACTTATAACTTTTATATTAAATGTTGAAGAAGCCTGAAATAGTGCCGCTGCAACTGCAGCTTTTTCAAGCGTTGTCAGAATAATCGGATTGTGCACTGCTCTAAAGTTATAGAGGTCACAATTATACGCTATACCGACAGAATTTCCATCACTTCCTCTTGGAGCAGCAATAATACCTGCCATCCTAGTGCCATGACCACAATCATCAGAAGGTGGAGTGTCTTCAACGAAAATTTCACGCCAATCGGTTGTAATAATTCCGCCAATACCTATAACTGAAAACGGTATGATCCTAGCTGGTAAGAAATTAATCCTCTGCTCACTTCTACCAATAGATTCTCCAGAGTTAAAAAACTGATTTTCATCCAGGTTTTCTTGTGCGAAGGAAACGCCAGAGTCAATGACTGCTACACCAATACCTGAACCAGTAGATAACTGCCATGTAGATGTAGTAATTCCATTTTCTTCGTAATTCCAAGGTACCTTTACGTCTGGAGTTAACATACTATAATCTAATGTAGAAGGTTCGGAAGGTTCATCACAACTGCATCCAAGTCTATTTATTTCTTCCTTAGGAAATTTTACTAACATCATAAATAAATCAGATGAGACTTCTAAAGAATGAACACTATTATCCGAGCATAATTTTTCAAATACTTTAAATTTTTGACTTTTAATTACTGAAAAAGGTACGGGAGTTTCATAATCAACTGTTAGATTTTCAAAATGTGAATCCAATTCCTCAATCTCGTTATGAATTCTATTTTTTACATTAAGCCAGTCATTATCCGAGATATCAGCACTAGAAATTTCATCTTCTATGTTGAGAACTTTGTCAGGTTTATAAATAAACATTAAAATTGAATCAGTGTACATACTAATACTGTAGAGTAGTTTGGGGTCTCTCTCTACTTCCCAATCTATTGGTTCATTAGCTTCAAGATATTCTAAAATATATTCCTTAGAATACAGATTGTTATCACCATCTCTTTGTGTAGCGGTAGTGTCTTTGGAAAGGCTATCAAGGGGTAAATCAACATCAAGGTTTTTTTGACAACCAATCAACAGAACAGAACAGAACAGAATAATTTTTTCATGATATAAATTTTCATAAAGAAACCGTGCCCACAAAATTAGGAGTCAACTCGCACTACAATATTGCTCGAGTATTTTTGTTATTGTGGATTCTCCCATAGAATCACTAACATTCCTTTTTATAAATTTTTATTATTTAGTGAAATTGGGGTTATTGGTAAAATATATTGTTAAAGTAGTTATCATGCAATATATGAATATTTATTAGGAAACAAAACATATTGATTGAGAATGTTTAATCAAGAATTGTTAGTTTTCATTTAACCATTTTCATTGAAATTTTATAAGGTCAATTGTCATTTATGATTGGAGCCAAATTTGTAATAGAGTTGATTGGTCGCCTGTAATAAATATCAATTAAAAATTTCCATTTTACCAATCGATTTGGCGCTTCCATCATTAAAAAGTATTTTTTTTGCGAAAATTCGCTAATAATGGCGTCTTTTTTGCATTTTTATTTAAATATCACTTATATTTGAGCGAAAATTCGCTATTTTTTATAAAAATCTACTTCAAATAATAATAAAATAATTTATCATGACAAAGAATCCCGAAATAAGCAGCACGGATTTACAGCCACTCCAGGGAGGAGAATTTTTAATCAAGGATACTGAGGCAAAGGATATTTTTATCCCCGAGGATTTTGACGAGGAGCAGCTAATGATTCGTAATATGGTTTTGGATTTTCTGAATAAAGAAGTTAAGCCAAATTTAGATGAGCTGGAAAAGAAGCAATATGAGTTAGCAGATACCATGCTCCGCAAGATGGGTGGTTTGGGCTTACTGGGTACACATATTTCGGAGGCCTACGGTGGAATGGAGTTGGATACCAACACCAATACCTTGATTTGTGATACGATGGGCCCGGCAGCTTCTTTTAATACCACATATGCGGCGCACACTGGAATAGGTATGCTGCCTGTTTTGTATTTTGGTAATGAGGAACAGAAGCAAAAATATTTACCAGGAATGTGTGATGGTTCAATCGTCGGGGCCTACTGTTTGACGGAGCCGAGTTCCGGATCAGATGCTCTCTCGGCCAAGACCCGTGCGGATTTGACCGATGACGGTCAGCATTATATTATCAACGGGCAGAAGATGTGGATTTCTAATGCCGGATTTGCGGATCTGTTTATCGTATTTGCGCAAATCGACGGTAATAAATTTACCGGATTTTTGGTAGAAAAAGGAACGGAAGGACTCGTACTTGGAGCCGAAGAAAAGAAGTTGGGAATCAACGGTTCTTCTACTCGTCAGGTGTTTTTTGAAAACATGAAAGTACCCGCAGATAGTATTCTGGGAGAAATTGGCAAAGGTCACCTGATCGCTTTTAATTCGCTTAATAATGGTCGATTTAAACTATGTGCATTGTCGTTAGGAGGAGCCAAAGAAAGTTTACGTTCTGCCGTGTCTTATGCTAAAGAGCGAATTCAATTTAAGGTGCCGATCGCAAACTTCGGTGCCATTAAGTATAAGTTGGCCGAAGAAGCGATCAAGATTTTTACCACAGAATCTGCTTTATATCGGGTATCTGATTTGATGCAGGATAAGAAAACAGAACTAATGGAAAGCGGGTTGGATTTTGCAGAAGCCAAATTACAAGCGGCGGAAGAATACGCGATCGAATGTGCGATACTGAAAGTAGCAGGTTCCGAAGCACTCGATTATATTGTGGATGAAACCTTACAGATTCACGGCGGAATGGGTTTTAGCGAAGAAGGGACCGCCGCGCGTGCGTACCGGGATTCACGGATTGCCAGAATCTACGAAGGGACCAATGAGATCAATCGCCTGTTGACGGTAGACATGTTGTTAAAGCGTGCTATGAAAGGTAAGCTGGATATCGTCGGGCCAGCCTGGGCGGTACAAAAAGAATTAACGTCTATGCCTTCGATGGCCAAGCCAGAGGGAGTGTACGGCGAAGAGAAAAAAGCGGTAGGGGACTTTAAGAAAGTGATTCTAATGGTAGCTGGAGCTGCGGCTAAGATGCAGATGGATGGTAAAATCAATTTAAAGGAAGAGCAGGAAATTTTGATGAATGTAGCGGATATGATGATTGATTTGCTGGTGGCAGAATCCACCTTATTACGAGTAGAGAAGCTTTCTGAAAAAACGGAGACAAAATTCCCAATGGAAATTTACGAAGCAATGCTCAAAGTATTTATGACAGATGCGACCGCGAGAATTCATAAAAACGCGACGGACGCATTGGTATCTTTTGCGGAAGGTGATTTGCTGAAAACGATGTTATTAGGACTGAAGCGTTTTACGAAGTATCCTCCGGTTAATGTAAAGAAGGCTCGTAGAATGATTGCGGAAGTGGTAATTGATAAAGAAGATTATCCTTTTTAGGGGTAATGAGTAATATTTGAATGAATAATTAATAATACCCTCAATCGTAGGTTACGTACGGAGGGAATCATTGAATAATTTTAAGAAAAAACTTCTTTCTACCTTTGGGTGGGAGGAAGTTTTTTATGTTTATAGATTTTATTTTAAAATAATCTATCTTCTAAATGGTTGATTCACAGTTGGTAAAGGCAGATGTTTGTTTTTTTATGAAAATAAATTAAACCCATCCGGAACTTTTATCAGGGATATAACGGTTTAGTATTTTGAAAGTGCGAACGTAATTTTACGCGTATAAAACATTATCTTTAAAGAATGCAATTAGTAATTCAAAATATGAATTTTAGTATTTCCTCAAAACGGGAGAAGGACCAGGAACCCACGGGCGGCACGCAATTTAGCGTCTGGGCCGGTGATCCTAGTGGGTCTTTTATTCCCAAACCTATCTAGTAGTTTATCTCAAAGGAGTTTATAGCTGTTAGAAAAAAGCAGTTATGAACCAAGATTCCAATATCTAATTTCCAAGTTTGTATACTGTTTTTTATTAATTAATAATGCCCTCAATGCGTAGAACAGCATCCGCGTTGGATAACATTGTTAATTGAGTATAAACGGTGACGTAGTTCAATCAGGTAGAGCAGGGGATTGTCTATCCTCAAGTTGCGGGTTCGATTCCCGTCGTTACCGCTATTTGAAATATTGAATGTTGAATATCGAATGTTCAACAATGATTAATGCCCTTAGTGTATACAATTTGAAAATGGGAAGGTATCTATGAATATTAAATATCCAGGCGTAGCTTAACGGAGAGCACTGCATTTGGGATGCAGGGAGTGTAGGTTCAAAACTCCTACCGCTTGGACAATGAATGATTTTTTAAAAAAACGGAAAGACAAGCCAATAGGTGGTGGCCACTGTCTTGAAAACAGTTCGGAGCTAACGACTCGTGTGGGTTCGACTCCCACTCTTTCCGCAAAAGTAGAAATAGCGATGTAGCGTAGCGGTTTAACGCAACTCTCTTACACAGAGTAGATCGGGAGTTCGAATCTCTCCATCGCTACTAAAATGATTAAAGGATTATTTAAAAGTCTTGGTAGCTAATTTGGTAAAGCGACACCCTGTTAAGGTGAGGAATATAGGTTCGAGTCCTATCTGAGACGCAATGTACTTTTAATGAAAATAAGCTGATGTAGCAAAACGGTAATGCACCTAATTTGTAATTAGGATACTATCGGTTCGATTCCGGTCATCAGCTCTAAGAAACTCTGGTGTGGCGCAATTGGTCAGCGCACTTACCTGATACGTAAGAGGTTGGTGGTTCGAATCCATCCATCGGAACATAGTACAAGTAATGTTTTTTAGTTAAATGGCAATATAGCTCACTTGGTGAGAGCATTCCGTTGAAGCCGGAAAGGGTAGGGTTCGATTCCCGTGTTGCCACTGTGATTTTTAATTATTCATTACTGAATAAAAAACAGAAGTAAGCGTCGGTTGTGTCAAGTGGTCTCCAAAACTGCTCTGCTAGGGTTCGAATCCCTATGCTTCTGCTAGCATTACCTCGTAGCTCAATTGGCTAGAGTAACGGTCTTTTAAACCGTGGGTTATGGGTTCGATCCCCATCGGGATAACTTTTTTCACTGTTCCTGTGGACAAATTGGTTAAGTCGTTGCTTTTTCACAGCAGAGATTGCGGGTTCGAGCCCCGTCGGGAATACAAATGTTTGGGTAATTATAAATGCCCTCAATGCGTAGGAGTACGCGATTGAGGGCACTATTCATTACAAAATTCTTAAGTATTCATTTTCCTCACTAATCCTCTTTTTCCACCACGGTTGGTGCGGTCCAGGGCTCTGATCCTACCATGTTACGTTCTGCTTTTCTGATGGCTACGCCGGATCGTTTTTTATCACTGATCATTGCACCAGTCATGATTAAACTTGTTCCGATAATAATAAATAACAGAACTCCTTTTTCGAAGTTTTCCACGGCAAGTTCTTCCGGAATAGCGTAAAATAATAATACGGTAATTAAGCCCCGAGGCGCGACAAATAATTGTGGTAGAATATCTTTCCCAATCATTATCCGCAAAACGACATAGCGAATTAAATAAATTGAAAATATAATTCCGATACTAACTGCGGCTACTTTTATACTAGCCAATGTATTCAATTCGATAATAATACCGAAAATTACAAAGAAAAAGGTACGTACCACAAAAGCCGTTTCCATCGTAATGACGTGAAGCCCTTCGTAGATATGCAAGGCCTTTTTATAGTTTAGCATCTTTTTTAAAGGTCCGCGGAAAAATAATCTCATATTAGCAATCAATAATCCAAAAACCAGAATGATGATGAGTGAGGATAAGTGCATTTTTTTACCGACCGAATACAGGAGTAATAGTACCGCAATCAGTAGAAATAATTTTACGTGGCTCTTGATATTCTGAAATATCAAGACGATGATATAACTGGCAATCAGCGATAGAATAACCGTCAGTCCGATCGTACCGGCATAGGCTGCTGCACCGCCGCCAGGGTGGCCAATAGGGTCGTACTCTGCGAGTAGTTTACCACTTAAAAAATAAAATAGAATAATCCCCAGGATGTCAGAAAAGGTACTCTCGTAAATGTGAAACTCCTTTTTGTCAGGTCGCAATCCGCTAACACTTGGAATAATAATCGCACTGGATAAAATCGAAAGTGGGGTAGCGTACAACCAGGCCTTGGTGGTTTCCATTTCAAAAGCATATTTTAAAATTTCTGCGGCTACCCAGGTAGACAGAATTAATCCGATAGCCGCAATCCCGAAAGCTTTGGCAATCGGAATATATTTCTCCGGTTTAAGTTCCAGCTCCAGAGCCGCTTCCAGTACGATCATAATTAGTCCGACAATTCCCAAAATTTCTAAATAAGGAAAAAAGTCATACGGATTTTCCGGAATGATAATATTATCAATCCCGAGTTTGATGATAATGCCCAAAACGATCAGCATGAGTACCGATGGCACACTGGTTCTTTTAGAAATTTCTCCAAAAACGAAGGAAAGCAGCAGAATAATACTGGATTCAATGAGCAGATTATAAGGTTCTAACATTTTTCTATTTTAATAATCTTTTGAAATTTTATTTTATCGTAAGCTATAGCTTTAAAGAATAGGCCGGCACTGATATCCCCAGTCTTCGAGTAGCTTTATTAAATGTTTAAGATGTTGATCCTGACGCACTCTTAGTCTTGCTTTATACGCAATTTTCTGGTTAGGTTGATCAACTATTTTAATCTCGGGTGGATAAAACCAATCAATGTATGGACAGGCAAACAATTTATCTTTGAGCTTGCGTATACTTTTATCTTCCATTTCTTCCGGAGGAACAATTTGCAAAAAATTGATGCCTTCCAGTCGCTCTCCTTCTACTTTGGTAAACCCATCGTTAATCAGCGTGGTATAATTAATAAAACGAACGCCTTCTTTAATCTGGAGTGTTAGTCCCAAACGGTCAATCTTATCAATTACTCCTTCGTTACCATTTACCTTGATGCGCTGACCTTCAGAAAAGGTATCATTCAATAACAAAAGATGCCCGGTAAAATAATTTTTTAAGGGAATAAAGGCCAGGGCCAAACTTACCAAAATCAACGGGCCGTGTACCAGTGGGTTGATCAGCGCAAAGGTCACTAAGAGAATACCAATACCGAATGGTTCCATTAGTCCTCTAAATTTCCGGAGATACTGAATACTACGACGAGAAAAATAACCCGTACGGGTATTGCGCTCGATTAGATTTATAATAAACCCTACCAGCATGAAGATCCCTACAAAAATAAAGATCAAAATAAACCAGTGACTCCAGCTAATAATTAAACCGTCCAGCATATTAAATTATTGATTGATTGGTAGTATATCCTTTTTTTCCATCAAATTCCAGATATTGTTGTTCATCCAACAAACGGCCCACCTCATTGACCACCATTGGGTTTACTTCGAGCCAGCCGTTCATGTTGCGTTGTACGACACCCAGATTCATGGCCCGTTGTAAAATAGGACGATATACGTTTTTAAAAGTGGGTCCCAAATACTTTCGTAAGCGGTACTCATTAGTTCTTCGTTCGATCATAATAGATCGTAAAAGTACCGCAATATCCGGAGTGATAAAATTAGGTAAAGTAAACATAGTTTCAGAATGTGGCTGGACTTTTTCGTCATTATACTTATGCATCAACGCCGCCCAGTGGTGCATCACCTGGCCGATATTTCCTTCGGATATTCGATACAATCGGGTTACCAGTTTGTCCAGTTCTTTAGAAGTAAATTCCTCGCCGTTCGCATTGATCAATTGCATATGCGTGGCACTGTGTCGAATCAATACGGCTTTCTTAATGTCTTCCAGACTCATTCGATCCAGTGTGATTTCTGTCTGAAAAATTTTCTCAATGTCAAACCACTGTTTGAGCTGATTGTATAACCAGTTGCTCGTCGAAACCATAAAGAAAATTCGCCCTGCGTTTTGGTCAATCGCTCGTATTAAGCGACGAACGTTTTGGCTCAATGTTATTTTATCATCTTGCCAAAGCTCCAGGTCGTCAATCCAGATCATGGTGGGTTCTTGTGCATATTTCAAGACAAAATCCAGACTTGCTCCCAGATCCATGGTGGTCTCGAAAGTACGTCCCTGCAGTGTAATTCTATTTTCGGGATTAAGAGAAATGGCGTTATCTCCAAAATAGTTGTGATTTACCAGTTGTCCCAACAATGTTTTTCCAGAAAATCTTTTCCCTGTTAAGAGTAGTGCGCCTCGGTAACCTAATTGCCAATTTTCGATTTGAGTACTTATGTGATTTAGTTCGTCCGTACGGCCTACCCAAAAAGAGCTGCCGATGTATCCGCGAGTCATAAAAATGTTGGTATAGTGTAAATTATCGGCCTGTACGGTACGTGCTCGTACCACGCGGACTATTTTTTCGGAGACGGACATAACTTCTTCTTCGCGAATACTTTTTCGGTATTGTTTAATAAAATAGCCTTTTTCTTTGATCCACATTTTCAATTTTTCCCACCAGGCTATTTTATAGCGGCGATATTGGTTGATTGTAGATTGAAAGGAGAGGGAAAGAAAGTCTTCCTGAAAAACTTTTGAAACACCGAGTGTTTTCCCCAGCTGGCCTTTTACATCTTCTCTTAATCCGAGAATATTTTCTCCACTTTTATCGAGATTTTTGGTGAGGTTTTGTAGGATTTGCAGGATGTCACCTGTGGGATGGGGCTGATCTTCCAGTCGTTCGTTCTGAATTAGATTTCTAATATTTTCAATTGCCAGGTTCAGGCGACTATGAATATTATTACTAATTTGAAAAAATTCATAAACTTCCGACATCACTTCCGATTCAAGCCATTCGCGGGTACTTTGTCGAATATCCAAATCTTTGTATTGTAAAGATCCGTTGTTGAGACAAACGTTTACTTTCATTTTTTTAGGTAACTCCTGAATTTGGTCGTTCAGATCAGCATTGAATTTTCCCAGTTTACTGGAAATTAAAATTTTACGATCTACCTCTTCCAATTGATTTACTACCTCCATTGAAATAGGCTCGTTTCCTTTTTCCTTAATCCCTTCCCGAATGGAGATTATTTCTGCTTTCACCTGTTCAACCGTCTCCAGGTAATTATTAAAGGTGTCAATAAAATGACTATTGATGACTACGTAGGCACCAGAAGAATTCCATAGTGCCTCAAATTGTCTTCTTAACTCTTTTGCTTGTTCTTGAAACTGAGCAAACTGAACTTGATAGACCGGCCAGGGATTGGTTTGTAGATACCAGGTATCTCTTACTTTTTCATGATTTGGCGTGGCCCTTTTTGTAGCTTCCAAATAATTTTTTAAATCATTACTTAATTCAAAAAGTAAATCCCGCGATTTCGTTTTTTGTTCTTGAAAGGACTTTAGGCTAACGTCTCCATCTGATACTCTTAAAAAAGTTTTATGCTCCTCAAATAAAACATCTCGCCACAATAATAAAAAATATTTTACTCGTTCCGACCAGTCGAAAGTAATCAGGTAGTCTTCAAAACGTTCGGGGTCTGGGGACAATAGGTGACGATATGCCAGGCTACCGATTTCGGATGCCTGTTCACTTAGTTCGACTAATCCATCTGCTAATAAAGAAATATGAGTCGTCTCCTGCGTCTCACTGCTGAATGCTTCGGTAATAAGATGAATGGCCCGGTGTTCAAATTCGTGCAAAAGCGGATCTGGTAAGCGATCTGGTGCCGTAGTCGTTGAAATATTTGATTGAGTATCCAAATTTAGCGTGCTATTGTAGTTGAAGTTAGTTGAAATTATCTAGGAATCGGAGGTGTTGTCTCCATTCATTTAGTTGCTATTCCTAAAAGGAGTTTTCTTTCACAAAATAATATATTTTATTAAATCGGGCTATAACTAATTCTATAAACTACATCCGCATAGTCGTCACTGACCAGCATTGAGCCATCAGAAAGCAGTTCCAAGTCCACTGGTCGTCCCCAAACTTCTTGTGTATCATGATTCAGCCAGCCTTCTGCAAATGTGGTATAACTAACGACTTTATCTCCATCCAGTTTGGCGAGCATTAATCGATAGCCACTCTTCTTTTCCCGATTCCACGAACCGTGTTCTGCTACAATAATTTGATTTTGATATTCGGCGGGAAATTGTTGACCAGTGTAAAATTCGAGTCCGAGTGGCGCCACGTGTGCCCCTAACACCTGAGCGGGTGGAGTAAACTCATCACAAGATCTTTTTTCGCCGAATTCCGGATCGGGAAGGTTTCCCTGATGACAGTATGGATAGCCAAAATTCATGTTGTCTTTAGGGGCGTGGTTAAGCTCACAGCCCGGAATATCGTCCCCCATCCAATCTCTGCCATTGTCGGTAAACCAGAGTTCCTTCGTCACTGGATGCCACGTGAACCCAACGGTATTGCGGATTCCCGTTTGAATAATTTCAAAATCAGTCCCATCAGGATTGATACGTGTGATACTATTAAAAACAGGATCTTCGGATTCACAGATATTGCAGGGGGCTCCAACGGGAACGTATAATTTATCATCGGGACCAAAATTGATGTACTTCCAGCCGTGGTGATCTTCGGTGGGGTACTTGTCGTAAACTACTACTGGTTCTGGTTCTTTGTCCATATTTTTTTCAATATCATCATACCGCAAAATCCGACTGATCTCCGCAACGTACAGGCTTCCGTTCCGGTAGGCTACTCCATTAGGGCGATTGAGTTTTTTATCAATCACAAATTTTTTCTCCGCTTTAAAATCTTTGTTTTCGTCGCGCAAGGCGTATACATTACCGGCACGCATCGAACCGACGTAAATAGTTTCCGCTTCACTGCGTCGCAATGATCGGGCGTTTTTGATTTTTTCCGCAAATAATTCAATTTTAAAACCTTTGGGTAGTTTAATTTTATCAAGCTGAACGGGCGGTTTAGGCTTTTCTGCTTTCTTTTTTTCGTTGGCTACTTTTTCGACTTTAGGGGTTTCCTTAGTCGAATTTTCTATGGTATTATCATTGGCAGTCGGTGCTTGACAGGCCAGACCGATCAATACGTAGATACTGAGTAGGAGGAGGTTTTTCATAAAAAATGTGTTTTTTGACCGAATTCTTTGAAAGAAACAGTAATAACCTTAAGCAACTGCTTGTAAACAAATATTAATTGGATACAATATCGTTTTTTTTTGTGGATTGAAAAAATGAAGGATGCAAAGCGTTGTTAATTGATCCCGAGGCACTAGTAATTCGTTTGGTAATAACTGAGCTTTTGCGTTGAAGAGAAAACGGAAGTTTTGCTTTGAATTTGAGGGAGACAAAATAGGTTTCTACCAACTCAGGTAATTCAGCGCCATATAGCCGCTGTCTATAGTGGTTAATTGTTGATTGTAGGGATCTGCGAGCATTTTTTTAAAATCGGGTAAAGGATAAAGCTGCACCTCAATAAATTCGGTGGTATCCAAACGCTGGTCCGTGATTTTTTCGCAATCTGTGGCGAGCAAACAAGTTCGTGTTTCGGTCGAGTAGGCCCGTCGAAATACTTTTTGAAAGACTATTTTTCCCGCCCGGTAGCCGGTTTCCTCTTCCAGTTCACGGTGGGCTGCTGCCTCGGGCAGTTCTTGCGGATCAATATATCCTTCTGGAAAACTGAGTAATTCCATCTCCGGACCGGGACGAAATTGTTTGACCAGAATGGCTTCTTTATTTTTAGTGAAGGCTGCGATGGTTACAAAGTCTGCGTTACGCACAATGTCAAAGTCAGCTATTTTTCCGTTAGGTAAACGGAAGGTTCGGCGGAGCATATCCCGCCAGCCCTGGTAGGTGATTTCTTCTTTTATTTTTTGCCACATGGTGAAAGAATGAGTTTCTTGTTATTTGCCGCTGGCTTCTTGCTTTCCTCCATCGTAATTCTAAGGATGTTACTGAGAGATTAGAGGGAAGCAATTAGTAAAATGCAAGCAGCAAATAATTACCTTAATCTAAAATTAGTAGCTCCTAACAACCCAATATCCGTATAAACTGAGATACGGTAATAACCAGCGCTCAATTTTTCGTCTAATTCGTGGGTAAAAGAAATTCGTTGACTTTTTTGTACGTTGACTTCTTTAGCTTCGGCGGCCATGATATCCTGGGTTTGACCATTGACGACTACCTGAGCTGAAATAGGCTCTTGAAGTCTGATCGGAGTTGCTTTCTCGTCGGTAATGACCAGATAGACTGGACGTACGCCCTGGTATTCCTGTGGTACAGAAGTTAGATCAAAACTAACTTTAACACGCCTGGCACGACGGGATTTGGAAGTAACTTTTTTATTATTTCTTTTTAAAAATTCAACGTTGAAGGCAGAAGCTTTAAAATTGGCGAGTGTGAGTCGATCCAATTCACCTTCCATAGAGCGATTGAGGTTGGCCATGGCGAGGTTATCTTCGCGTGCTTTACCGAGATCTTTGGTCAGTCCAACGGTTGCATTACGCAGAGAATCATTTTCGGAGCGTAAGGAAAAAATCGAGGATTCTAATGCCGTCTTGGAGGCGAGTAGTCCCTGGATCTGACTGCGTAGATCGTTTATCTCCGTTCCGTTGTCCGTTTGTTCTTTGGCCAGGGCATTGCTGATAGATTTGATGCGCTGGTCGCGACGCCGTACTCTGGCTTTTTCGCTGTTCAAGGATTCTTGTAAAGATTCGTTTTCGTCGGCCAAAGAAAAGTAAGCGGATTCGAGGCTGTCGACCTCTGCTTCTAGATCTGATTTTAAAATTTCAATTGCTCCCAACTCATCAGTTAATCTTTGTTTTTCTGAAACAAGTTCTTCTTTCTCCGTTTTTAGTCCATAACCCCAATAGGCAGTTCCTAAAAGGAAAAAAAATAACAGGAGTGCAAGGATTCCAAGGATCGTTCTGGTTTTCATAATTCTTTATTGAAAATTTTAGTGCAAGACAACTTCATAAGGTTGTTTAGATTATGGCACAAATTTAATAAAATAAACAGACTTATTAACTTTGCTTTTAATGGTCGACAATGGTAATAAACATGAACTTTTCATGGGAGATAGTCATTTATATAGGGTACAAGGCACTGTAGAACGTCCGAAGAGTACCGGTAATTTTTTTTTTTTGTCATTTGTTCTTTGTAAATTCTTCAATGAAAATTTTCAAGGCTTCTTTTTTTCCTACTTTCTGCAAACTAATATTGCTGCTGATGGTCATCGGATTGACGCCATCCTGTAATACCAAAAAATTGCCCTATTATGAGCAGGATGTAATAAATTGGGAAACAAATAACCTACCCACCGAAAAACCGGAGCATACGTTTTTTTTGGTAGGAAATGTGGGAAACACTCATCTGACCAAAGAACTACCTCCGGCTTTAGCACTTTTACAAAAAGATTTGAACGCGGCAACGGATGCTTCTTCACTCGTGTTTTTAGGTAATAATATTGCCCCGGCTGGATTGCCTGCGCCGGAAGATCCCAACCGTGAGAAACGCGAAGCAGAACTCCGGAAAATATTTAGTCTCTTTGATAATTTTAATGGGAAAACCTTTTTTGCGCCGGGTAGAAGAGACTGGCAGAATGGCCACACCGGAGGACTGACAGCAATCCAGCGGCAGGAAGAATTTATCGAAGCGTATTTTGATAGTAAATTTCCAGACGGAAAAGGAGACCGTTTTTTACCGGATAACGGATGCAGCGGACCTGAAAAAGAGGAGATTAATAAAGACATCGTTATGATCTTTGTCGATAGCCAGTGGTGGATACAAAATGCACACAAAGAAGAAAATATTAATCAGCGTTGTGAGGCTACTTCCCGTCTTGATTATCTGGTACAGCTGAGAGCGCAAATTAATAAACACCGTAACGATCATGTCCTAATCATCATGCACCATCCACTCTATAGCCGGGGTGTGCGGGGTGGACATTATTCACTAAAGGACCATCTACTGCCATTGCCCGGCATTGGCTCGCTCAATTTGATTCGGCGTAGTTTGTACGGAAATAAAGGAGATATTAATCATCCCGATTTTTTATTATTAAAAAGAGAAATCGAATATATGCTACTGGACTATGAAGATATGGTCTTCGTTTCCGCACACGAAAACAATCTTCAGTATTTTCATCAGAATAAAATTAATCACCATTTTATTATCAGTGGCGGTGGAAATAGAAAAGTGGATTACGCGACCACCGGACGTCCCGATCCTAATTTTGTAGAAGCCGACTTTGTTCATGCTTCGACTGGCTATTCTAAAATTTATGTTTACGAAGATGGCAGTATGTGGCTGGAATTTGTAAAGCCTAATAAAAAGGGTGACGGATTGATTGTGTGTTTTAGAAAACAACTTAAGGAAAGCAGAAATCCTCCTGCGATTGACCTGTCCTCTAACGAAGCATATAAACCCATCGGGAAAGATTCTGTCGCTCGTGTTGCCTCTCCACAGTATTTGACAGGAAAGTTTAGTGAATTGTTTTTGGGAAGTCAATATCGGGAAGCTTGGGCCGCTACCGTCAAAGCACCACCAATTGATTTGTCCCGGGCAAAAGGAGGGTTACAACCGATTCAGCTCGGTGGAGGAAAAGCGTCCAGAACGATCCGTCTGGAAAACGACCAAGAACAACAATTCGTACTTCGCTCGCTCAATAAAAGTGTTGTAAAATCAACCCCTGCTCAATTTTTAGATACCTGGGTAGAAGGCTACTTTCAGGATCAGGTGTCGGGCTTACATCCTTACGGTGCTTTGGTTGTTCCAATGCTGGCGGAAGCTGCTGGAATTTATCACACCAATCCGCGCCTCGTTTATGCACCACGCCAACCAGCGTTGGGTACCTATAATAATGAATTCGGGGATAATCTATACATGTTTGAAGAACGACCAGCGGGGGACCGTTCTGATATTAACAGTTTTGGGAATAGTGAAGATATTATTTCTTACCGAAAATTAATTCCAAAATTAAATAAAGATCCCGATAATCGAATCGACCAAAAATGGGTTGTAAAATGCAGAATTTTTGATATGTTCATTCACGACTGGGATCGACACGACGACCAGTGGCGCTGGGCAAAATTTAAGCAGAAAGACGGGACCAATTTGTACCGACCTATTCCACGCGACCGCGATCAAACCTTCTACGCTAGTCGTGGATTAATCCCGTGGTTAGCAAGTCGAAATTTTGCAAATCGACAAACCAAAACTTTTAAAGCCCATCTCAAAGATCCGATTGGACAAACCTTTAATGGCAAGTGGTTTGATCGTTATTTTATGAACGAACTGAGTCGGGAAGACTGGCTCGAAGCTGCGCGCACACTGCAGGAAAAGTTAACGGACGAAGTAATCGAATCTGCCGTTGCGGATTGGCCTGCCTCGATTCAGGAAATTAATGGTGAGGAAGTAATTTCCAAATTGAAATCCCGGCGAAATGAGCTTCATAAATACGCGGAACAATTGTACGAATATCAGGCAAGAACGGTTGATGTACGAGGAACCAACAAGCGGGATTTATTTGAAATAGAACGCCGCGAAGACGGAAGTACCGAAGTGCGCGTTTTTCACATAAATAAAAAGCACGTTAAAAAAGCAGAAACTTATCACCGAATTTTTTACCAGTCCGAAACCAAAGAAGTTAGACTGTACGGTTTTGAAAACGATGACGAATTTATTTTTAAAGGAAAGTCCAGGAAAGGTTCGATCATTAGAGTTATTGGTGGTAAAGGAATGGATCGGGTTATCGACGAATCAAACGTGACGGGCTTGCGAAAAAAGAACTGGATTTACGATCAGCCCGATGGCATTATCATTGAAGGAGGAAAAGATACCAAGGACATGACGGAAGATAATCTAACGGTCAATCAATACGACCGGCATCTCTTTACGCATAACCGCTACTTACCCTTGCCTTCTTTTGGGAGTAATGTTGATGATGGTGTTTTTGTGGGATTGGGTTTTAGTTTTTGGCGGTACCGTTTTCGGGAAAAGCCGTACGCGAGTAGACAAACCATCCTTTTTAATCGAGCCACCAAGTCCAACTCTTTTAATCTTAGTTATACGGCAGACTTTGTTGATTTTTTTGGGAAAGTCGATTTTCTACCAACCGTAACGGTGGAGCAACCGATCTATTTTAATTTTTTTGGATTAGGAAACGAGAACCGACCACCCCGTCAGCGGACCAATTTTAATCAGGTAAGACTAGAAAGATTACGGGTAGCACCATTACTGGGAAACACCTGGCGGAATCAAATTTATCGAATCAATTTTGGTCCTTTTTACGAACGGGTTAGAACCGTAAAACAAGATAACCGTATTTCTTCCCGTAGTGAGTTCTTTTCGGAAGAGGACTTTCAAGTACAGCACTACGGTGGGCTGAGTTTGACCGGAGAAATCAATACGGTAGTGGGTGGAAAAGAAGGAACCCGTTTGTCCGTCTTTGCGGATTACCGCCGTAATTTTACCGACGAAGATCATTTTGGAACCATCGGCGGATCACTGAGTACTTACGCCACGCTCAACCGAAAATTTCCAATCACTTTGGCTTTGCGTTTTGGCGGATCTCATCTGATCGGTGGCGACGAAGGATTGCGATTTTACAATTATCAGACCTTGGGAAATAATAGCTTTTTGCGGGGTTTTAGAAATAACCGATATTCCGGAGAAACGGCTATTTACGGAAATACAGATTTACGAATTTCTTTGTTTTACTGGAAAAATAAAATCCTTCCATTTGAATTCGGAGTCAACGGAGGATACGATATTGGACGGGTCTGGTTGAAGGGTGAAAGCTCGGATGAATGGCATTCGGTATCTACTGCGGGCGTTTGGTTTTCTCCATTCAGACTGGCGGTGATCAATGCGTATTATAGTTTTACAAATAGTCGGGATGATGATACGTTTACGTTGCGGTTGGGGTATTATTTTTAAGGAATTTGTTAATTTTTCGTTTTTTGAAAATAAATTATTTTTTTACTCATTTTAATAGAATACTCATACGGTTTAAAGTTTTTATTAATTGAAATGATAAACGCTATCTTAAAAAAATATAGATATTTTTTATTGAGACGAGTAATCGCCTCTATGCTTTTTTGGATAGTTGCTACGAACTTGTCCGCTCAATCCAATCTCATCCTTAATGGCGACTTTGAATCATTAAATTTATACAATATTGGGAGTACATTTAGTATTGATGGAGTAGAAGTAAAACCACCTAAAGGGAAAGATGTTTTTCATGCACGGTGGCTCATGAATGACAGTATAAAACAGACATACGTAGCTTCTGCTTATTGGAATTTTAATGACGATTCTACTACTGTCGGGACTACTTATTATTCTAATACTGGAAAAGCGAATACTGGTCATGTCTTTGGTCAAGTCTTTCCATTTCAGCGAATAGATAAACATATTTTTAAAACATCTCATCTCGTGGGACGTATCTGTCAACCACTAATCAAAAATAATATTTATCATTTTTCTTTTTGGATTAAACTTGCTAAAGGGAATACTTTAGTAGATCATATTGATGTTTTCTTTTCGGATACTATTCATTCTAAAAATGGAAAACAAAAAGTTCAATTTAAAGGAAAGAAAATTATCACATTGTCAGGTGAGTCCCTACCTTATCAAGCAGAAAAACTACCGAGTGATTGTAAAATCTTAATTCCAGAAAGTACCATAACTGATTATCAGCAGGTATTCTGTGAGTATGTAGCCCGAGGAGGAGAGACCTACATCTATATTGGAAATTTAGATTATGAATTACCGGAAACAGTTGTAAAAGTTGTTGTAGCTAATACCGGAAAAAAAAAGTGGCAAGCGCCTTTTTGTAACTACTATATCGATGATGTCGAGCTAATTAGTCAGAATGAAAGCGAAGTTTGTATAGAGCGCAAAAAAGAAACTTTGGTTACACTAGCAGATACAATTACTGATTTGATTCCTAATCTGAAACCAAAACCAGTATTAAAAAAAGAAATTGAAATTGGAGATCAGTATTTCGCTTCTGGTAGCTACGAATTAAACGAGACCAATATTTTAGAATTAGAGCAGATTTTATCAACGATTGATTATGAACAAGTCAGTGTGATTAAAATTACCGGGCATACGGATAACGTGGGAGGACTAGAGGATAATCAGATTTTATCGCTAAAAAGAGCCGCAGCGATCGGGGAGGTCGTTCAAACATATTTTCCAAATATTCGATTGATCGGAATGGGAGAGACGCAACCTAAATATTCGAATGAGACCGCTGAGGGTCGACTTAAAAACAGGCGGGTAGTGCTGGAATTGGTGGATAAAAAATAACCTAAAAATTTACTCCCACTCATACAAATACCACCCGCAATTTTCATCCTTTCCTTTCTTTAACTGTCTCGCTTTCTTATTTACATAATTTAAAATGATTTCATCCTCTCTGCCTTTTTCGCTTTTATAATGTGAAAATAACAACCAGATTTTTTGCCCGGTTGTCAGCGTTGAAAAATCCTTTCGCCAATCTTTGTAAAGTGGTTGACCGTAAATAGTCGGCGTGCAGTTGGGGTAATCGGGGAGGTAGTACCGAAGTGCCGCATCCGTAAAAGCGTAGGCATACAATTCGTCGGCAGACCGTCGGCTTTTTTCAATATCCCTGAGCGCCGTTGTGATTTCTTCCCGCTTGAATTTGACCATATTGTGAATGGCGGTATTTAAAAAAGTTTGTAAGATTAGCAGACCCGCCACCAAGGCCACGATCCATTTTGCGAAGGTCCATTTTTCTATTTTTTCATAAAAATAAAACAACCCAAAACTGACCCATGATAAAATCGCCGGCCCCGTAAAAAGCAGCAGTCGCGGGATGGTAGAATACAATTCCAATCCCGAGGCCAGTAAAGCGATCAAAAATGGAATTACCAATAACAACCAATGCGCAGGTGTAGTTTTTTTCCAGACGGCATATACACCCATCAACGCGAAAGGCAGTGCCAGCCACTTATAAAAAAAGCCACCTGGATTACCGAGAATTCGTAAAAAAGTATTCCCGTACCAGCGCCAACTTTCCACCTCCCAAAACTTTAGCGGCATAAAATATTCCGTATGATAATTGACCAGTCCTGTATTTTGGAGTGTTGGTAATATTTGTAAATAAAAGAAAAGACCAAAACTGATACTCCAGCAAATGGTCGGTAATATGATGTTTTTTATCGCCTCTTTTTTGCGTAAAAATTGTACTAATAAGGCGAGCCAAATTCCCGCCAACACAAATACGACGGGTTGTGAAAACCAAATAAAAAGGCTTCCCCAGAGACTGAGATAGATCCACTTTTTCTTATCTTTTAAATTGTCCAATAATAAAAGCGTTCCATAAGTCATGCTCACCGCGGCCAGCACATCGACACTGTATTGTTTTACCTCTGAAGAAAAATAAACCAAATTTGAATTGAAAACAAAAAAAGCAAGGGCCATCGCCGCAAAAGGATCAGGCAATAGCCGGCGGACTATTTTTGCAAAAATAACCACGCTGATTAATCCGGCCAGCAGCGGAACTAATCGCAAGGCCATCTCACTGGTTCCTAATAAACTTACTACCAGTTTTTCCAAATAAAGAAAAAATAACGGCGCCGACTGATCGTAGGGAAGTCCGTTGGCCAGATGAGAGAAGGGCAGGGTGAGGATACCCGTAGCGAGGTTGGCTTCGTCGTACCAGAGCGCGCGGTTGTGCAGGTACGGAATGATGCGCACCAGGAATCCCCAGCCGATCAGGATCGGGAAAAGGCGTTGGTAGAGCCAGTTGGGGAAGGAAGTGTTTTTATTTAAAGGCTGGATGGTTTGATTTGAGCGTTTGCAAAGAAATATTGTTGGTGCAAAGATAAGAGAAGTTTAAGAACAGGAGTAAAGAGACCGAAGGGAGCGTCCGACTAAGCAAATCTGGAATTCAAGAAAATCTAAAAAACCTCGAAGTCAAAAGGATTCGCTGAGAGGAATTTTTAAATTTTCCTTCCATATTTGAGCAGGAGTAAAGAGACCGAAGGGAGCGTTCGACTAAGCAAATCTGGAATTCAAGAAAATCTAAAAAACCTCGAAGTCAAAAGGATTCGCTGAGAGGAATTTTTAAATTTTCCTTCCATATTTGAGCAGGAGTAAAGAGACCGAAGGGAACGTTCGACTAAGCAAATTTGGAATTCAAGAAAATCTAAAAAACCTCGAAGTCAAAAAATAACCCGTACGAGCTTCAGCCGATTCCGCCTTTCACTAGGCACGATCACCTCATTTGATGCCACCTGAACGGCATCTCGAAAGCGTAATTTTATTTCCTGATTTTTGGTGCTCATCACACTATTGCGATCATATTCTCCTTTGCTATTAATTACGTATTCGCTGACCGTGCTTTCCAGTTTGATATCATCGTTGAAGAGAAGACGAAGCTGCGAAGGTGTTTTTAAGATAAAGTAGCTGGAGAAAATGGCATTATCATCCTGCGAATATTGTTTTTTGTGTAGAATTTGATCCCAGTGTGGTGTTCCATCCGGATGAACCGCAACAATAAAAACGTGGTCGTAATAATAATCTACGATATATCGCAGACCATCCGCACCCACCAGGCCACGACCCGCCGAAGCCATTCGCCGTTCGTATTCTTTGGTGCGTTCAAACATCAATAACATTCCACCATCTTTTCTAAGAACAATGTCCTGGATGCGAACGTTTTCCAGGCCTTTAAAATCCTTTATAATTTTTCCTTCCAGATCGGAGATGAGCTCATCTTCAAAAGGATTATAATTTAGCCGGTATTTACCAAAGTCGTAGTCTGGAATGTGTATAGAAAAATAACCTTCCGCTCGACTTCTGTTTTTAACGGAGTATAAACCACCAGCTACTAATACCTGATTGCGATTATCGTAATCAAAAGAAACACTATAGGTCAGCTTATTATCCATTGGTAATAAAAAAGCTTCAATGACCTCATTCTGTTTTCCACACCGATAGATCAGGTAATGGTGCTCATCAATTTTATTTTTACGATTATTTTTACTCATCACCAGATACATGACTCCTTTGTTGTTAAGAATCATCTCGATGTGTTCGTTAAAAAACTGACTATCATCAATTTCAAAATTGGCTTCCCACAATACTCTTTTATTTATTAAATCGTAGGAGATGGCTTTGATGTCACTTTGGTTTTTGATGGAATAAATGAGTACCTTTTTTTTATCTTCAGAATAAATCATTTGATGGGCGGGTTCTCCAAAGGCAGTAGGGTATTCCATTATGGTGGCGGAATCGATCATGTTAGCCGCCGCGTCGTACTTTTGAACTTTAAGATATTCTTTTCTTTTCTTTTTATAATGGTAGATGATGCTAAAACTATTACGATTGGGAATTAGTCCCACGACTTCAAAGCGTTTGTGTTCAAATTTTAACTCTTTGTTCCAGCTTTGGCGCATGCGCATATCGAATGCCTGGATTTCTACTTTATTGGTTTGTTCCTCGTAGAGTAAAAAACGTTCACCCATTTTTCCAATAATATCATACGCATTATCATTACGAATTGAAATCTCTTCCGAAACGGTGACCGTCTGGGCAAACGAAAAAGATGAGAAAAGAAAAATTAAAACACTAAATGGTAATAATAATTTCATTAGCTACGGTTTTAATGTTTTGGCTTGCGCCAACAATTCAACGATTATGTAATTGCCGATTAAGTGCATTTAGTTCAATCCGTTCTTCGGCAATTTTTACAGTATTGGCAATTTTCATCATCATCTGTTGAACTGCTGCCGGATCATTAACTTGTGTTACCAGACCATAAAGACTCAAAATCTCCTGGTTGCATAATAACGAAATATAGTGTTCCTCTTTGACTGTTCTGGGGGTGACGGGGGTATTTTCTTTTGGCGTTGGTTTAAAATGCCAGTGTATATATGGTATTCCTTTGGATGTAACCCCTGATTTGGAAATCACCTCAATCTTTTTTCCCGATTTTTCTTCTATATATTCAGACTCAAAAGATACGAATTTTTTTAGAATTTCGGAATCATCTTTTGGCGATAAGTCAGTTTTCTGAAATAAATCAATGGGCGTGTTTAATAATTGCAAAAAATAGCGATCCACTACGTAAATAATATCCTGGGTAGACTCGCGGGGATAAACGTCGGTCCCGCCAATATCTACGCTGTAAAAGCTTTCTTTTCCATTAAAAACCTGAGTATAGCCGCCAGACCAGTTAATATTTCCGCTGCGGTAATTAAGGTCTTTGGTGAGCGTTCCCTGGTCGTAGGTTTGCTCCTGTAGTAAAATTCCTTTTTTAGAATAGGTTTTAAAAACGCCATTCTTTTTTCCCATGGCGTAGGTACCCGTAATGGAGACCTCGCCGTTGATGTGCCATTCGGTAAAATCACCATTTTCCATTCCGTCTTTAAAAATACCTTCTAATCGTTTATTTCCGTTAAAATGCCAATTTTTGACCAGTCCATTGGCTTTACCATTTTTATAAGGAATCAGTCGCTCTTTAGCGCCATTATTAAACCACCAGTAATGATCCCCTTCCTCAATAGCTTGATTAAAATAACCTTCGGATTGCTTAATTCCGTTTTCGTACCATTCGGTAACTACGCCATCTACAATACCATTGACGTAAGTAGCTTCCAGTTTTTTCTTTCCGGATTCGTACCATCTTTTTTCCATCCCTTGCGGCGTTCCCATTACGTAGTTTAGCTCAGCAATTTTTTTACCATTCATGGCCCATTCTTCTACCTTGCCGTCGACTTTTCCATTTTTGATAGGGACTTTTTTTGCTTTGCTCCCGTCACCGAACTTCTCGTAGGCAGTCCCGCTGTAGGGCTCAATGGTATTAGGCTGAAACAATTTGCCGTGGTGGACATCAAGTTCGTACCAGTCGATGTTTTTCTTGTGTTGGGAAAAAAGGGCTGATTGGAAAATCAGGAGACAGCTCAGCGTAAGTATATATTGCATCTATTAGAAAATTTATGTTTTGAACAGCACAGCAGGAAACAAATTTAAACCTAAAATACCAACTTCTAAACGTATTTTCCCCGCTACTTTATTGTAAGACTACTTTCTTTCAATATAACTCAACAAATCCACAATATCCTCATCCGTCAATTTCGGAAAAGCATTCATTTCGCTATTGTCCCATGTTTTGTACAACGCAACGGCGTACGGATCACCACTAGCGATTACCGCCTGAGAATTTTTGATCCAATCGTAAAGCAATTCTTCTCTTCCTGCCCATCGTTCGGTAACCCCTCGTAAGGCTGGTCCGGTCATGTCATCTACCATGTTCCGGCGATGACAACTTGCGCAATTTTTCCGAAATAATTTTTTCCCGCGAATCTGCTGTTCGGTCAACTTAGGCTTTCTTTGATCGTCGGTGTCAAGGATATTTATGGTCAAATCCACCTTTGCTGGATAATGTAAGTCCGGCTCCGAGAAAGGATAACCCGCCTGGCGGTTGATGGTACAAGTGCTGGACCAACCAAACAAAAACAAGGCAAAACAAAATAAAATGAATTTCATGATTGACGGTTTTGATTCCTAATAAAGTTACACTAATATAAATATCCGGACAAGCACCGGTTTCTTCTTTTTTATCTAAATTTGTTCTAAATAGCGTAAAAAATTGCTATGACAATCACAACTTCAATTTTCTCCTTAACGTAAAAATTGCTGATTTGAACAGTTTGCCTTGGCAGAAAGCCTTGATATCGTTCAGATACGACGTTAAACTCAAAACTCAACAACTCATGTCCAAACAACTTATCGAATGTGTTCCCAATTTTAGTGACGGATTAAATCCGGAAGTAATTAAAAAAATTACGGATGAGATTCAAAAAGTAAAAGGCGTTAAACTCCTAGACGTTGATCCCGGTAAAGCTACCAATCGTACGGTAGTCACTTTTGTGGGCGAACCACAACCGGTTATTGAAGCGGCCTATCTGGCCATCAAAAAAGCAGGTGAACTAATTGACATGACTCAGCATCAGGGCGAACATCCTCGCATGGGGGCCACAGATGTTTGTCCGCTGATTCCCATTGCCAATATCACGATGGACGAAACGGCAAAGTATGCCCATAAACTGGCCAAGCGGGTTGGTGCGGATTTGAATATTCCTGTTTATATGTACGAGTCGGCAGCTACCCGACCGGAGCGTCGTAATTTGGCGACAGTACGTTCGGGAGAATACGAGGGCTTACCCCAAAAGTTAAAAGATCCTAACTGGAAACCAGATTATGGACCAACGCAGTTTAATGAGCGTTCGGGAGCCACGGCGATTGGTGCCAGAGATTTTTTGATCGCCTATAACATAAACCTGAATACTACCTCCGTTCGTCGGGCGAATTCTGTAGCCTTTGATGTTCGCGAAAATGGTCGCGTAAAAAGAATTGGAAATAAGGTGACCGGGGCCATTGTCAAAAATCGGAAAGGCAATCCCAAACGGGTGCCGGGTGCCTGTAAGGGCGTCAAGGCGATCGGCTGGTTTATTGAAGAATACGGAGTTGCGCAAATTTCCATGAATCTTACTAATATTCGGGTCACCCCGCTGCACGTAGCGTTTGAAGCTTGCCGTAAAAGTGCCAACAAAAGAGGATTGAGAATTACGGGATCGGAATTGGTTGGGCTGGTACCATTAGAGGTGATGCTGGATACCGGTAAATATTTTTTAAAACAACAAAAACGTTCCATTGGCGTCTCTGAGGGGGAACTGATTAAGATTGCCGTCAAATCGTTGGGATTGGATGAGTTGGGTGATTTCGATCCTAGAAAAAAAATCATCGAATACCAATTAGAAGATATCACGGATAGGCCACTGGTGCATAGTACCTTAAAAGGTTTTGCGGATGAAACAGCATCGGAAAGTCCCGCTCCGGGCGGTGGTTCAATTGCTGCGTACGTAGGGGTCTTAGGTGTTTCGTTGGGTACCATGGTAGCAAATTTATCGGCTCATAAAAGAGGTTGGGATGATCGATGGGAGGAGTTTTCGGACTGGGCGGCAAAGGGACAACAGCAGAAAGATCAACTGCTGAAACTAGTAGACGAAGATACCAATGCTTTTAATGGAATCATGGAAGCGTTCCGATTACCAAAGTCTTCTAAAGCCGAAAAAGAATCCCGAACTGCAGCAATCGAAGCGGCTACCCGCCGGGCCATTGAGATTCCGCTGGCCGTCATGAAGCAATCTCTGGCCTCTTTTGAATTGATGGAAGCAATGGCCAAAAGTGGCAATCCTAATTCTATCTCCGACGCGGGAGTAGGGGCACTTTGTGCTCGGGCCGCTGTCCATGGTGCGTACCTTAACGTAAAGATCAATGTAGGAGGTCTGAAAGATAAGGCCTTCGCGAAAAAAGTAGTAAAAGATGGACTGGCCATGACGAAGCGGGCAGATAAGTTGGAAAAGGAGGTGCTGAAGGTGGTACACAAGGCGGTGCAGCAGTAGGGGCGTATTGCAATGCGGCCCTACTGCAACCGCGCCAAAAGTTATAGAAATAATAAAACTATCCTAAAATAGTTCCTTTTGCGGGTATGAATACGTCTGAAAGGGTAGTTTTGAATAAAAGAAAATGAATCGGCAAGCCTTTTGTCTTTATTGAAACACTATTTACCAATAGAAGTTATTTAGGAAAAAACTTCTTTGAAAACTGATACATGATGTTTAGAAATTTACTTTTTATTATTTTTCTCTCCGCTAGTTTTTCGGGGATGGCCCAGGAGGATTACTCCTATATTTCTGACCGGAAGTTTAAAGATCCAACGGATTTGGTGGGATATGATTTTGTTCCTGGAATTATGGAAATAAAGGGATCGTCTCAGGAAGAGTTGAGCCCGGGAGAATATTCTTTTGGCGTTACCCAATCCAATCTTTTTGTGAAAGGAGAGGGTATCGAGGGTGTTTATAGTATCAATAATATCAATACGACCGATTATGGATACAAGCTCTTGTTAATGAATGCCCGTAATTCAACGATTCAGGGACATCTCAAGGTGGTGCTGAATAATCGGGCGCAGGTAGATGCCTTAATTTTTAAACGAACGACCAACGAGCAGGAACTCATCTTTTATCAAGCGCAGATGCCAGAAGCACAGCGCAACGAAGAGGACGCATTTTTTTCGGGTCGTTGGGAGGAGGAACTGGAAGATAAAGACAGTATCTGGGGAATGACCATCCGTCCATTTTTTAGAATTCACGAGGCGCAGCGGGGTGTGCAAGAGCGATTACATTTTGAAGACAGTACGAGTATCAAGTTTATTCAAACGGTGAAAATCATCGATAAAAGAAAAAAGAAGAAGAGAAAGAAAAACGAGGAAGCAGCAGAAGAAGTACCTTTGCCAACGATTGCCGAAGCGTTGATGATGGATGAGGATGAACTGAAAGAAGCGGGCATAAAACTGAAAGAAAGACGCGTAGTGAAAGTGCGTTCCATTTTGATGTACGAAGATGGAACTACCGAAGATGTAGTAACCGAATATGAGGTCAGTAAGATGACGGAGCGGGAGGACGAAACAGCTGTACCCGATGGAGAGCGATACCAGATTGAATTTGCATTGGAAAGGGGAGGTACTCTTTATCTTTATTTGACGCCCAAGCGTACCTTAAGTGCTTTTGAGGCGGACGGGATCCGATATTTGCTGAAAGGATATTAGGATGAGTGATCGTCAAATGAGCAGCGCAACGGATCAGCAATAATTTTCGATTGGTTGTTGTTTTAAAATATTAAAAAATAATAAAGCCAGGTTGATTCGTTTCAATCTGGCTTTTTGCCAGCTATAAGTCTGCCATGTAGACCGTAATGGTGAACAATGACAGGGAATAAATTTGTTATGTCAGCGTCAAAGTTGTTGCTAAGTTTATTGAACGGCAGGTCATTCTAATGATAAAGGACGTAACTTTGTTTTTTAACTCCAATGCACGGTAGACTAAATCAATTTATCTTTTGAAGGTTTATTTTTAGATTATAATGTATTCAAAATAAAAGATCACCTTAAAATGCTTCCTCTACTTCAAGGTATACAAACCGGACTCATACTTGCCATCATGCTGGGGCCGATTTTTTTTGCGCTCATACAAGCGGGGGTAGAGCGGGGAATGCGGGCTGGACTGATGGTCGGGCTGGGTATCTGGATCAGTGATTTGATATTTATCTTGACTGTATTTTTTGCTGCTTCTTTTTTGGTCACAGTAACCGAATGGTCTGGTTTTAAGGCGATTTTTGGATCGGTCGGTGGTTTTATTTTGATTGGATTGGGTGTAGGAATGATGTTGACCAAGTCGAAACCATTACCAGCTATTAGTGAAGAACGTCTCGAGATTGGGGCGAGAACCTATTTGGGGCTGTGGGCTAAAGGTTTTTTGATTAATACGATCAATCCATTTACTTTTTTCTTCTGGCTTAGTGTGATGAGTTTGATTGTGCTGGGAGAAGACTATTCCACTGATTACGCTTCTCTGTTTTTTATCGGTGTGATGTTGACGATTATTTTAACGGATACGCTTAAGGTCGCCTTGGCAAAGTATATTCGCCGCTATATGACCGATCACCATATTTATATTTTGCGGATGGTAAGTGGTGCAGCCTTGGTTGTATTTGGAATAGTGCTGATGGTGAAGGTGTTTTTATTATAAGTTCTTTTTTTTTTAATTTTGGCAAGAACTTAAGATCAAAAAAGGCTTCACAAAATAATAAATGCACCTAAAATTAACAATACTTTTTCATAAATATCGTCTTTTTTTGCTCGGTATTTTTCTTCTCGCAGTTGCCAACAATATTCATTGGGGTAAAGACAAATATCAGCGAATAATTGAATCTGATGCGAAGGGATATTATGCTTACCTTCCGGCTGTTTTTATCTACCAGGATTTAAATTTTGGTTTTTTTGAGCAAATAGAAAAGCAGTCCGCTTATCCTAATTTATATTACGATTATCGTCAAAGAATAGAAGGAAAGTTTATCAATAAATATTATTGCGGAACGGCGGTTGCCCAGTTACCTTTTTTCTTTATCGCTCATCTACATTCCTGGCTGGCTGATCAGCCGTTGGATGGATACTCAAAATATTATCCGATCTGGATCAATATTGGAGCTGTTGCTTATTTATTGTTAGGTTTGTTTTTCTTTGGCAGAATTTTGACTTTTTTTGAGGTCTCGAAGACTCAAACAACGCTCCTGTTTTTTGCCGTGACGTTTGGTACCAATGTTTTTGTCTATACGGTGCTAGATCCCGGAATGTCGCATGTTTATTCTTTTGGGTTAATCGCGATGTTTATGTATTATTCGATGGTTTTGTTTCGGGGATTTAGTGAGAAAGGAAAGATAGTTCAGGTCAATAAAAGATTATTTTTTCTCTTATCCTTCTTGCTGGGAATGATCATTTTAATTCGGTCGCTTAATGGGTTGATTCTTTTGGCAACGCCTTTTCTGGCTTTTGAATTTGAGCGATTTAAAAAGGCCACGGTGGCGCTTTTTACGAGTCCCAAAATTATATTTCCTTGTCTGTTTCTATTTTTAGGAGTAGTGTCGATTCAGCTGATTATTTATAAAATACAGACGGGTCATTTTTTTATTTATTCCTACGCGGAAGAAGGTTTTAATTTTAGCGACCCGCATATTCTGGATATTTTATTTAGTTATAAAAAAGGACTCTTTTTATATACCCCTTTGGCGTTTGTTTCTCTTTTTGGACTTTATTATTTATTTAAAAATAACCGCTATCAATTCTGGTCATTTACGATCTTCTTTTTTCTGCTAACCTATTTTTTATCTTCCTGGTGGAATTGGTGGTACGGAGGGAGTTTTTCTTCCAGAGTATACGTAGAATATTTTCCAATGCTATTTATTCCGCTGGGTTTATTATTGAAAAATATAAAACAAAAAGCGGTGCTGTGGTCGGTGATTATTGGATTGACGATTGTTTGTCAAATTCAGGTGTATCAGTTTCGGTATTTTATCATTCACTACGAGAACATGACTAAAGAAATATATTGGGATAATTTTTTACGCCTTCCTAATTTTTAAACAAGTTATACTTCAAAATACAATAAATCGCCCGAAACCCATCTTTCCAGCCAATTTTTTTTCCTTCCTCATACGTCCGTCCGTAATAGGAAATTCCCACTTCGTAAATCCGTACTTTCTCTACCCGCGAGATTTTCGCCGTCACCTCCGGCTCAAACCCAAACCGTTTTTCTACCAAGGAAAGCTGCTGAATCATCGGCGTTCGGAAAAGCTTGTAACAAGTTTCCATATCCGTTAAATTCAAATTAGTAAACATATTACTAAGATTGGTGAGCCAACGGTTACCGATCGAATGCCAGTAAAATAAAATTCGGTGCGGCTTGCCACCGATAAAGCGGGACCCATACACTACATCCGCAAAATCATCCAGAATCGGCTTAAGTAAAATATTATATTCTTCCGGATCATATTCTAAATCTGCATCCTGGATAATCAAAAAATCACCCGTTGCTTTTTGAATGCCTGTGTGCAACGCAGCGCCTTTTCCCCGGTTGATATCGTGTTTATAATATTTGATCGGCAAATCCGGATTGGCCGCCTGGTAACGTAAAATCGCTTCTTCCGTCTGATCTGTCGAACAGTCGTTGGCGATGATGACTTCTTTTTCCAGGCCGCCGATTAGTTGCACCGCTTTCACCTTATTCAAAATAAAATGAATGGTACGAGCTTCGTTATAAGCGGGAATAATAATTGATAAAACTTGAGGCATTTATTTTTTCTTTTTCTCCGAGTCGTCGGTCCTTATATTTATTCACGGACTCCAATATCGGTATCATCATATATCTTAATCACTTCTGATGGCTAGATTTCTCTACAATAAATACCAAAATATGCCGCCAAAGGAGCAAAATCGGCTAGTAAATATTTTAAATCTTTCATCTGAATGGATTGTTTCCTATCTTTAGGAGCGTTTAAATCGCAAATTTTTTTAAAAATCGGTGAACTACTCGCAAAATCAGGTGTAAAACTAAGAGAATCGGACAACGTAGACAATTATTAGCTACGTTATAAATTCACTTTGTAAGATAAGTAAAACCTAAATCAGGAACAAGCTCCGAAAATAAATCGCTCCGTGGAGCGGAAAAAAAGAAAATGAGAAAATTCCTTCTACCCTTATTGTTGTTACTTTCTGTTATGGGCTTGACCCAGTCGGCAGAAAAACTTCGGTCCCTGACCCAATCCAACGCTGGATGGGAGGACTACCGGGCGGCGGGCAGATTGCTTTATGAGTCTTTTGGTAATTTATTTTCAGTGGCCCATGCGAATGAAAATTCGAACGAGGAAGCGAACCAGACGAGAGAGGCGGGGCAAAATCCGATTATTTACGTCTCTAACCATCTTTCAAATTCAATCGTGATCTCCGCTTCGTCCGTGGGGATTGTTCAGCAAGTATTATCTACTAAGATAGTTCAGTGGTTGATGCCGGTTAAAATTACGGGTAATCATCAACAAACATACCGTGGACCCGATCCCGCGGCGGGCTTTAGAATATTTATGGAGGTTGTGGAGCGTTTTTCAAAACTCAATTTGCTGTTTTGAATGTATCGTTTCACCGGGTCGATAGACCCACCTTAAATTTCCAATATTTATGATTAATCTATTAAAAAATTATAAAAAATATTCCGACGAAAAGCTGATACCACTCGTGGTAAAAGGTAACGAGCGCGCTTTTAACGAATTGTATAGTCGTTACGAAAAAAAGATGTATCGCTTTTTCTACCGAATGCTCAATCGAGATACGGAACGGGCCAATGACCTTTTGCAGGATTTATTTATTAAAATTATTGAAAAAGGAGATCGGTTTGATACCGACCGAAAATTTTCAACCTGGTTGTATGCGGTCGCTGGTAACCTTTGCAAAAATGAATACCGTCGCGTCGAGCGTTTGACCAATAATCAGGAAAAAATGGTTATCGACGTACGGCCCGGACTGGACAATGAGATGGATTTTTATCTGCCCAATGCGATTGACCGCTCGTTGTTTACCAACCGCTTGACCAATGCCTTAGAAGAATTAGAAGACATACACCGCACCTGTTTTATATTACGTTATCAAGAAGAATTATCCATCAAAGAAATTAGCGAAGTAATGGATTGTCCGGAAGGAACCGTAAAGTCCCGGCTTTACTACGCCCTCCGAAAGTTATCAGATAAGCTGCAGGTTTTTCGACCCGAAGCATTAAAAAAAATGAATTATGAGAAACAGGCCGGCTAGTATAGATCCACAGATAGAGCAGCTGATGTTGACCAAGAGTTATGGGCAGTTAAGGGAGGCAGAAATCTTGCTTTTGGAGGAAAGGTTTTCTCCGGAGTGCTATGATGCTACGCGTAAGACACTTTTGGCAGCTACGGATATGTTTGCCAGAGACCTGCCATTGCCAAGTCCAAAGGTGAAAACCAATTTGTTAAAAGTACTTGCTGCCCAAAAAGAAAAATCTACCAACTCAAATTGGTGGAGTACTTTGCTTAACTATCCCGTTCCCGCCTGGCAGCCCGCGTTGGGCGCGAGTTTGGTATTGATCTATTTCTTGGCCCCGTGGACCGGCACCCAAAATTATTCTGACCAGAATGTCTTTGCGCTTCAGGAAACGGACATCGTGCATGAAGCTGTAGCAGCAGCACCCGGTTATTTGACTGCTTCAGTTCCAGCCGTAACGGCCCCTGTACGCCGCAAAAATGTTGGTCCGATCTCCTCAGATTTAACGCAAAAACATACCATCCTGGATACGCTGCAGGAAGTTGCTCAAACGATCCAGCGTACTTTTCATGCTGTCGCTGACCCACTTGCAGTTCCGGCCATGCACTTGTCAAATTCTGTTTTTGCGGCTAATGATACCGCTGAGATTCGTCCACAGACTATGGAGCAATACTGGATTGATCCGGTAAATATCATGGCGGTACAAGATCAGAGTAGGCGGTTGGTGAGTTTTTAGAGATTAGGATTGAAATATTCTTTCTTAATTGTCATGTCTCAAATTTAAGTTTTTAATTTGTTATTTTTGAGACACAGTTAACGGGACACCCTCACACCCTCCACAGTTCATTGAACACCCTCGAATTTAATCCGCTAATCCGCTTCAACCGGATAACTCTGGACCACCGGAATCGTATCTCCTACTATTACGCCTCCACCCGTCTCCACCGTTTTTTCTTTTCCTATAATGGTAAAATAATCTCGTCTCCTGATTTTTCGTACGTACAATCCAACAAATTATCCATCACCGAGAAGCGACTTGTAAATATATTTCCACGTAGAAAAGCATTTAGTACAATCGAATTTTTCTCATCAATCTGATAATGACCCGTCGCCGAGTCTACGAAAAGCAACAGATATTTCATAGGATCATTTTATAACAACTACAATAGCCGTATTTTTACCAATAATCTTAAAGATATAAAATGAAAAAAATATACTGGGTTTTAAATATTCTTTTTTTAATCGTTTCCTCCGGAATGTCCCAATCTGATTATTTTCAACAGGAAGTAAAGTATAAAATTGAGGTCACCCTTGATGATCAAAAGCACGAACTGACGGGAAACATCGAGATGACTTACCTAAATAATGCTCCAGAATCACTCAATGAAATTTATTTGCACCTCTGGCCCAACGCCTACCAAAGTAGGAATACGGCCTTTGCCAAACAAAAAATCAGGCAAGGAGATACGGAGTTTTATTTCTCAAATAAAAAGCAAAGAGGTGGTTTTAGTAATCTAAATCTTACCGTAGACGACAAACCTCAGATAATTGAGTACGATGTGAAAAATCCAGATATCGCTCGTTTAAAATTAAAAAAACCACTTACCTCCGGTAGTTCTATTATCATCAAAACACCTTTTACCCTAAAAATTCCCGCCTCTTTTTCTCGCCTTGGTCACGTCGGAGAATCCTATCAGATGACTCAATGGTATCCCAAACCCGCTGTGTATGATCGCGACGGCTGGCATCCGATGCCTTATTTGGATATGGGAGAATTTTATAGTGAGTTTGGAAGCTTTGATGTGAAAATTACGCTACCCGAAAATTATGTAATGGGAGCTACGGGTGTTTTACAAACCGATACTGAAAAAGAATTTCTTACCCAAAAAATTGCTGAGTCAAATGCAAAATTAGTAAATCTGCTTCCAGAAACTGACTTGGGAACGGATACTTTTCCTGCCAGTAGTTCTACACTGAAAACGCTGCATTATAAAGCCGAACGAGTCCACGATTTTGCCTGGTTTGCGGACAAAAGATTTATGGTGCAGCGTAGTTCCGTACAACTGGCATCCGGAAAGTTAGTAGATACCTGGGCTTATTTTACACAAACAGAAGTAAATTTATGGAAAGACGAAGCGATCAAATATCTCGACCGCTCCGTCAAATTTTATTCAGATTTAGTGGGCGAATATCCTTACCCGCATGCTACTGCTGTGCAGAGTGCGTTGAGCGCAGGCGGCGGTATGGAGTATCCCATGATTACGGTAATTGGTTTGTCGGGTACCGCGCAGGCACTTGACGAAGTGATCACACACGAAGTAGGCCACAATTGGTTTTATGGAATTTTGGCGAGTAACGAACGGGATCATCCGTGGATGGACGAGGGACTGAATTCTTACTATGATCATCGGTACCGCGATCAATATTATAGCGAAAGTAGATTTTCTGAAAATAGAGGAGACTTTTTTTTTGCTGAATCGCCGATTGATTTATTAGAGTTGGGCTATTTACATCAGGCACGTCGCAAAGATGATCAGGCACCGGAGACCCATTCTGATGATTTTAAATATATTAATTACTGGCTCGGTGCTTACGAAAAACCGGCCGTTGCTTTTCGATGGTTAGAAAAATATTTGGGTACGGAAAAATTTGACCTTGCCATGCGTGGGTTTTATGATACCTGGAAATTTCAGCATCCGCAGCCGGAAGATTTACGCAACTATCTCGAAAATGCAACGGGTAAAAAACTGGACTGGCTTTTTGATAATTTAATTAATGGAATAGATCACCAGGATTATGCCATTCAGCATATTGAGAAAAAAGGAAGTGGTTACGAACTAACGATTGAAAATAAAGGAGAAATGTCGGCCCCGTTTCCAATTAGTGGTATTAAAAATGGTGAAATAAAAACCACGATTTTTGTAGAAGGTTTTAACGAGAATAAAAAGATTGATTTTGCGGGTACAGATTACGATAAAATTGTCATTGATGCCGAAGGAATTACAACCGAAATTAATCGTCGAAATAATAATATCAAAACTACTGGTAGTTTCAAAAAAGTAGAACCTTTACAATTGAAATTTCTGTCTGGGGTAGAAAATCCAAATCGTAGTACACTCTATTTTTCTCCAACCTTAGGGTACAATAAATACGACGGACCAATGGCGGGTTTGGCATTGTATAATGTATCTGTCCCAGTCAAATCTTTTGAGTTTGCCTTGTTGCCCTCTTATGGTTTTAAATCAAAGCAATTAGTCGGTGTGGGAGAATTAGCTTATCGCTTTTATCCAGCTTCGGATTTGTTGAAAGGTGTAGCGTTAAAATTAGGAGCGAAGCAATTCAATTCTTTTTATAACGAGACCAGTGATTATTTTCTCAAGTATCGGAAGATCACTCCTTCTATTACCCTGGATTTAAATACAAAGCCGAACAAGCGCTTTTCTCATTATCTAAAATTCAGAACCTTAATTTTGTCTGAGGAGTCGGCTAACTTTGCCTTTGACACTATTGCGATGGAGAACATCTACACCGGAAACACAACCGACATCCGACCTATTTTTGAACTTAGCTACGTCGCCCAAAACAACCGTGGTGTCAATCCCTATAAACTAAGGGTTGCGCTGGAACAACAATCTTACGACAGTTTTATCGGCAACCAAAGTTATCTAAAAGCTACTCTGAGTTATACCACTAACTATACGTATAAATCTGGAAGGAATATTTCGTTTCGTTTTTTTCTCGGTGGATTTTTACAGAATACGCTTCGTGATCGGGGCGCAGGGAGAACCACGCAGGGAGCGCTCGCATTGTACAGTGAAGGATTCAATGATTACAAATACGACGAATTGTTTTTTGGGCGATCCGAAAGTGATGGTTTTTTTTCGCAGCAAATCAGTTTGAATGATGGCGGTATGAAATTACCTGTCGGACCCAGTCAGGCTGGAAATCTTGGGAAAAGTAATAACTTTATTTTTGCGATAAATATCAAAGGAGATTTGCCGAAACGTTTACCTCTTGGTCTTCCGATCAAACCGTATTTTGATCTCGGATACTACGACAATTCTGGCCCGTTGGGAAGCGATGATCGTTTTTCTGATCAGCTGGTTTATAGCGGTGGAATCATGCTCGATTTTCTGGACGGTACGGTAGGGATATATTTTCCACTTTTTAATTCTGATAATGTAAATGAATTACTGGGTCAAAAAGGTGGTTACAGCAATCGAATCAGTTTTAATATAAATTTTAATCGACTTAACCCAACACAAATCAGAGATCAAATAGAATTCTAATGACTAAAAAAATAAACCTTTGGTCGGGACCTCGGAATATCTCCACCGCGACCATGTACGCCTTCGCCCAACGTGCAGATACCTGCGTGTACGATGAACCCCTGTACGCGCATTACCTGCGTAAAACTCCCGCTGACGCCTACCATCCGGGTGCAACAGAAATTCTGGCAAATATGGAAAACGATGGCGCTAAAGTGATCGAAATGATGCAAAGAAATCATCCCCGCCCCATTGCTTTTTTTAAACAAATGACACACCATCTGGTAGAACTCGATTGGTCATTTATGGACCAGATGGTCAACCTCATTCTCACCCGTGATCCAGTCGACATGCTACCCTCCTACGCGCAACAAGTAGCCACGCCAACCATGACCGACGTTGGGTACGCCGCTCATTTACAACTGATCGAATATCTAAAAAATAAAGGACAGGAGATCATCGTACTGGATTCAAAAAGAGTTTTGGAAAATCCTCAAAATGTACTTACCCAATTATGCGAAAAAATAAATATCCCTTTTGATCTGGCGATGCTCAGCTGGCCTGCCGGTCCGCGACCCGAAGATGGTATCTGGGCAAAATATTGGTATAAAAACGTCCACCAGAGTACCGGTTTCGCTCCATATCGAAAAAAGGCCGATCCGTTTCCGGAAAAATTAAAACCATTGTTAGAAGAATGTCAGCCGATTTACGAGCAATTGCAAGAATGGGTGCTTTAAAATAAAGATACAACTTAGGTGATCTTTTTTTGTTGTTAACTCCTTCATCGGCGATTCTCCTTATATCGAAATTTTACGGTATAGGGAAGCCAACGAGCCAATAGCTAACTGGCCAACCAGCAGATTTTATCACATATCAACCCCGAAACCATAATATCCTTATCTTTGCAAAATGGAAGAAAATAAAAACATAAAAAGAACAGATGTCAACGAACTAGGAGAATTTGGACTCATTGACCACCTGACTAAGAATTTCAAAAATAAAAATTTATCTACCGTAAAATCTATCGGTGACGATGCTGCCGTCATCGAAAATGGTAATCTCATGACGGTCGTCTCCACTGATATGCTGGTAGAAGGCATTCACTTTGATATGATGTATTCGCCGCTCAAACATCTCGGTTACAAAGCGGTGGTCGTCAATCTCTCGGATATTTACGCTATGAATGCCTATCCGAAGCAAATTACGGTCTCCCTGGCGTTGTCTAATCGCTATTCCGTGGAAGCACTGGAAGAAATTTACGCAGGAATCGAGCAAGCCTGTAAATTTTACAAAGTGGACTTAATTGGAGGGGATACGACCTCTTCTCCCAAAGGACTTATCATCAGCGTCACAGCGATCGGTCAACAGGAGAGAAATAAAATTGTCTACCGCGACGGCGCCAAACTGGGGGACTTATTATGCGTTACCGGAAATTTGGGGGCTGCTTATCTGGGATTACAATTACTCGAAAGAGAAAAACAAATTTACCTCGCAAATCCGGGTGTTAAACCAGATTTGGGAGATCAGGGGTATCTGGTTGGACGTCAACTGAAACCCGAAGCACGCCATGATATGATCGAAGCATTTGCCAAGGCTGAATTAATTCCCACTGCGATGATTGATGTATCAGACGGATTGGCGTCCGAAGTATTTCATTTATGTAAACAGTCCGGATTAGGGGCTTTGGTCGAAGAAAGCGGCGTTCCGATTCATCCCGATGCGGAAGTACAGGCCATTGATTTCGGAATGGATCCGATTACCTGCGCGTTGAGCGGAGGAGAAGATTATGAATTGTTATTTACCATAAATCCCAAAGACCTGGAAAAGGTGAAATACCTTCCGGATATTTATATAATGGGTGAGATGGTGGAGAAATCAGAGGGCATAAAATTGCATACCAAAGGGGGGAATATCCACGAAATTAAGGCACAGGGTTGGAAACATTTTTAGAAAAGCCTACTCTGAAAAATAATTTATCAAAAAAAATTCTGTTTGCTGTAGCGATTAACTATCTTATTTCATCTTACTACTATATTCGTTTTTGAAAACTTAAAATAAGTAGTATTATGAAATGTATTTTTAATTGCCTATTGGTTTCTATTCTTACACTAACGGGATGTAGTAAAGATATTGACGAACTAACAATAGACTCCATAAGCGACGAGCCCATTGTTTTAATTAAAACGACTATTCGGGGCATTGTCACTGATGAAGCGGGAGAATTTGTACCCAATGCTCTCGTTACCGTCAATGGTCAAACCCGGCAATCGGACAGCCGTGGTCTTTTCAGTTTTAAGAATATCAATGTAAATAAATCGGGTAATATTGTCGAAGCCCGTTCCAGCGAATTCTTTACTGGAATTGTCCACTCTAATTTTTCACCGGAAGGGAATTCTTTTGTTCGTATAAATATGGTAAACAAAGGTGATCCTGAAACAATCCAATCTGGTGACGGAGCCACCTATACTAATCCTCAAGGGGTATTGATCGACATTCCTGCTGGAGCTATCCGCCGTCAAAATGGCGCTGAATATAATGGTCCGGTATCCGTATATTCCCGTTGGCTTGATCCCGTTGATCCTGCCGTAGGAGGCCTGATGCCCGGAGCGCTCACCTCGACCGACGAAGGAGGAAATCCTTTGGCTTTAGCTACCTACGGAATGGTGGCCCTGGAATTAGAGACCGCCACAGGAGAAAGACTGTTTCTTAGAGACGGTGAATTTATAGACCTGGAAATACCTATCCCTACCGAACTGGAGAATACCGCTCCTGACGAAATCCCACTCTGGCGATTCGATACGGACGAGGAAGAATGGCTATTGGAAGGTGCCTGTCTAAAATCGGGTGGTAGTTACAAATGCAAAGTCTCGAGTGGTGGGTACTGGAACTGCGATATTCCGTTGGAAGCTATTTGTCTCTCGGGACAGTTTTTTTACGCTGATTCTACGGCGGTAGCCTATCAAAAAGTCATTATAGAAGATTTGACTGATAATTTTATTTATTGGGGCTTTACCGATTCACTCGGATTCTTTTGCGGCTCAGTTCCCCGCGGAGCACTATTGCTTTTGACATTAAAAGATCAATGCGACAGTACTTTATACGAAATGGAAATTGGTCCCTACAGTGATGATTTTTTATTAGACACCATCTACCTCAACGAAATATCAGACCTGTTTAATATTAATCTGACGGGAACGGTAGCACACTGTATCACCACTGATATTCTGGATGGTCATTTAGCGGTTCGTTATCCAGGCAATCTTTTTATCATTCCGTTTGAGGATGGTGGATTTAATGTTAATCTGGAACTGATTTGTGTAGCTTTTCCAGAAATGGAAATCAGGTCATACAGCAATAGTCAGCCGCAAACGACCCCCGCCATCATCCACGACGAATTTACAGATTTAGATTTGGGAAGTCAGATGACCTGCGAAGAATTACCCGACTTTTTTAATCTGACCATCGAGGGAGTAGATTACTGGACGGCCCCTACAAAATATTTCTTCAAAAATAATCAAACTACGGATTGGCTGGTATTAGAAGGTTTTAGTGGGAAAGGAAAATTTCAAATAGATATCAGAGCATATGATGGGATAGGAACTTATAACAACAGCATATTCTTAAAAGTAGTAAATGCTGATACTCAATTTCCGATATACCCTCTTTTGGATATTGCGAGTCCTGATTTATCAATAGAAATAATAGAAGACGATGGAACTTTTATTGTTGGAACTTACAGTGGTGTACGAAATAACACGGATGGAACACAGACACCATTTAACGGAGATTTTAAAATCAAAAGAACTCCATAGTTTAATTGAATCGATAAATTAATATTTATGATTGTTAAACGAAAAGTCAGGAATGAAAAATATTATTAAAGGCTGTAAGCAATTGGATCGAAAAGCGCAGCGGGAAATGGTAAATCATCTTTCCCCTTATCTCTACGTGATCTGCCGGCGCTATACTGCGCAACACGAGGATGCTCAGGATTTACTGCAAGAGTCGCTCATTACTATTTTTAATAAAATTGAAAAATGTAAAGCAGACGAAATAGCCGGATTTAAATCCTGGTGTCGTCGTATTGCGATTAACAAAGTGCTGGAAAAGAAACGTAAAAAAGGATTGAGGTTAGAAAATCTGTCTGGAGTTTTAATGCCGACAACTCCAGTTATTCAAAGTCAATTAAATGTGCATGATATCCTGAGTCTGCTGGAACGACTGCCGGAAAATCATCGGGTAGTTTTTAATCTGTCAATAATAGATGGTTATACCCATCGTGAAATTGCCGAATTATTAAATATTCCAGAAAGCAGTTCGCGTACTTTCCTGACCCGCGCGCGCCGGAAATTACAGGAGTTAATGACGGCTAATGCAAAAAAAAAATCGCTAAAAAATTAAGCTATGAAAAATAATAATTTTGAAGACCAGTTCCGGGAGGCGTTTTCCGCGTTTGAACCTGATTTATCGACTGATGTGATCTGGGAAAACGTAGAGCCGCATCTGAAAGAGACAAAGAAACGACGTTTCCTGTTTTTCTGGTGGCTGGCTGGCGGTGTGAGTCTTGTTTTGTTTGGACTTGGTTTAAAACAATGGAATGCGGATAGTATCACATCTGGTGTTCCGGCTCCTGAAATATTAGAAACCAAAATTCCAACGGTGGAGTCCACCGTTTTTTTTGAAGAAGAAGATTGCACCGAAACACAGCGCGACTTCGCAATAACTCTCATTTCTAACGATCAAAAATACGATGTCGATAAAGCGGTGTCAAAGCAAAAGAATGGCTCAATTACCATCGCAGCGATTACGAACACATTCGTATCACCGCCTTCAGAAAAAAAGCATTCGGAGGAAATAGTTTATACAAAAAAAGAGAGCATTGTCCCGGAAATAACTCCATCAGAAAATGAAATAAAAGCGGATGAAATTTTTGTTGAATCAGAAAATATAGAACAACCGCAGGAATCAGAACCACCTTTGAAAAAGGATAAAACTGAAAAGTCCGGAAAAATAAAATCAGAGGAAAAAAAGAAAAAATCGAAAAAGAAAAGACGAATAAAGCCTTTAAGAAACAAATGGAAATATAATACAACCCTGGTGACGGGTCCGGTTCTGCCGCTTAGAATACTGTCATCCCGCGGGAATGAGACCTATACTAATTTCCGGAAAGATAGTGAAAAAGGATTAGGAGGATTTACCATTGGCAGTAGCTTTATTGCGCAGTCTCCCCGGGGATTGATCCTGTCGGGGGGACTGGAATATATTGAATTCCGGGAAAGATTTCGCTATGAGACCATGGAAGAAACTACATTGACGAGCATTGGTACTATTGCCGTCGTAGAAAATGCCGATGGGGAGATAACTGAAACGATCAGCGGCCCGGTGAGTACGACGACTACAACTACCAGAAAAGTCCGGCATACCAATCTCTACCGCTATTTCAGTTTTCCGGTTGGAATCGGAAAGGCATGGCGCTATCGTAAAAATTACTGGCGGGTGTACGGAGGGTTGGATTTTAATCTCGCTTTTGCGTTTGATGGAAAAATATTTACGAATTCTTTTACAGACACAGCACCGATCAGAGAAATCAGCTCGGGAGAAAACAGAACGCTGTACGATCGGTATTTCAAGCGAAAAGCTGGTCTTGGATTGTGGTTGAGCACGGAGTACAGCCGCCCGGTTACCAATCAACTCAGCTGGTTAATTGCACCGCGTATTAAATTGCCACTTACTTCAATTTCCGCCACTGAGTCTGAAATCGGACAACGTTATGTTCCAATCAGTGTTCAGATAGGAATCAACTATTTGATAAATCCACCAAAGAAGAAAAAACGAAGATCAAAACCAAAAACATCAGAAAGTTTTTGATGTATTTTTGATGAATATTTTAGTTAAGTAAAGGGTTTGTCCGCAGAAGTGGACAGGCCCCTTTTACTTTATTTTCTTCAACGTAGTTATCTCTTTCCGATCGCTGATGCAAAAACCGATTATTCAGCATCTCTACCAATAAATAAAAATTTTAATACGGGAAAACCTTAAAATTGCTTATTTTCGACCCAAAATAAAATACACGCCATGACGTACGATAATTTCACCATAAAATCCCAGGATTCTATTCTTAAAGCCCAACAACTTGCCGGTAGCTACGACCAACAATCTGTAGATACGGTTCATCTAATTAAAGGGATTATTCTGACGGACGAAAACGTCCCCAATTTTTTATTAAAAAGAATGGAGGTCAACCTTGCGGTACTCGACGAGCAACTTGACAAGGAAATCAAAAAATACCCAAAGGTTCAAGGTACCGATAAACAGTATCTGACCGACAACGCTAACAAGGCGATGAGCCGTGCTAAAAAAATGCTCAAAGAATTTGGCGACGAATTTATCTCCGTGGAACTGATGTTGCTGGCAATTATTCAAGGCAAAGAAAAAGGAGGCGAAATCCTTCGTAACCTCGGAGCTTCTGACAAAGGGATGCGCGCTGCTATCGAAGAATTGCGCAAAGGAAGTAAAGTCGAAAGTCAGCATTCAGAAACCCAATATAATTCACTGGAAAAGTTTGCAATAAATCTCAATCAACGTGCTGAATCTGGCGAACTGGATCCCATCATCGGTCGGGATGAAGAAATTCGTCGCGTACTTCATATTCTAAGTCGTCGTAGAAAAAATAACCCGTTATTAATTGGTGAACCTGGCGTAGGTAAAACGGCGATCGTAGAAGGCATTGCCTGGAGAATTGTCAAACATGATGTTCCCGAAAATTTACAATCGAAAAAAATTTATACGTTAGATATTTCCGCGATGATTGCGGGCGCAAAGTTCAAAGGTGAATTTGAAGAGCGATTAAAAGGAATTATCAAAGAGGTAGAAAATTCTAACGGCGAGATTGTATTATTTATTGATGAGATTCACACTTTGATTGGTGCCGGTGGTGGACAGGGTGGTATTGATGCAGCTAATATTCTTAAACCTGTGTTGGCCCGTGGAACATTGCGTACAGTTGGTGCAACTACGTTAGACGAATACCAAAAATATTTTGAAAAAGACAAAGCGTTGGTTCGACGTTTTCAGACGGTTTTGATTGAAGAGCCTTCGGTGGAAGATACCATTTCTATCTTGCGTGGACTACAGGAGCGTTATGAAGTATATCATAAAATTGATATTCTGGACGAAGCCCTGATTGCCGCCGCAGAATTGTCCCACCGCTATATTGCGGACCGTTCTCTACCCGACAAGGCGATTGATTTGATTGATGAAGCTGCCGCAAAATTACGGATGGAACTGGACTCGGTACCCGACGAAATAGACGAACAGGATCGTAAATTCCGCCAACTGGAAATAGAGCGGGAAGCCATTAAACGGGAAGGTAATAAGAAAAAACTGGCCAAGATCAATGAACAGATTGCCAACGCACGGGAATCGCTGGAGTCCATTACGGCTCGCTGGAAAAACGAAAAGGAAGTGGTTGATACGATTCAGGCCATTAAAAAAACAATCGAAACTTTAGAACACGACGCAGAAAAAGCGGAACGGGAATCTGACTTTGAAGAAGTAGCAAAGATTCGTTACGGAAAAATTAAAGAACAGGAAGCGATGCTAAAAGTAGCAGAAGAAAAATTGAGTAAGCTACCGGAAGAAAATCGTTTTACCAACGAAGAAGTAACCGCAAATGATATCGCGGAAGTAGTCGCTCGTTCTACCGGCATCCCCGTGTCTAAAATGATTCAAAGTGAAAAAGATAAACTGCTCAAGCTAGAAGAAGAAATTGGTAAACGATTGATTGGTCAGCATGAGGCAGTACGCGCCGTATCCGATGCTGTGCGGCGTAGTCGGGCAGGATTGCAGGACGCCAATCGTCCGATCGGTTCATTTATCTTCGTAGGACCAACCGGGGTCGGAAAAACGGAGTTGGCCAAAGCGCTGGCGGAAGTTTTATTTGATGACGAACGGGCCATCACCCGAATTGATATGAGTGAATTTCAAGAGCGTCACTCTGTTTCCCGACTCGTAGGCGCGCCTCCGGGTTACGTAGGATACGATGAAGGCGGACAGCTTACACAGGCGGTAAGACAAAAACCGTATTCCATTATTCTTTTGGATGAAATCGAAAAGGCACATCCGGATACGTTTAATATTTTATTACAAGTACTGGACGATGGTCGTCTGACGGATAATAAAGGTCGGGTAGCAAATTTTAAAAATACCATTATCATCATGACTTCTAATATGGGAGCAGAAGTGATTCTGGAAAATTTTGAAGACCTCGACGCTTTGGGTGACGAACACCGGACGGATATTATTGAGACGACAAAGAATGAAGTCTTTGAAGCGTTAAAAGAAAATTTACGACCGGAATTTTTGAATAGAATTGATGAGCAGATCATGTTCTTGCCATTGTCCCGGGATGAAATCAAAAAGATTTTAAAAATACTATTACGAAAAACTGAGAAGATGATCGTCCAACAAGGTATGAAACTGGTACTAACGGAACCGGCTCAGGACTTACTGGCCGAAATGGGCTATGATCCTCAGTTTGGCGCACGTCCACTAAAGCGGGTACTGCAACGGGAAATCACCAATCAACTATCCAAGTACCTGCTTAGTGGTGAATTTACGGCAGGTGATACCATCTATGTAAACGCTAACAAGGATCAATTATCTTTCGATAAAACAGAAAAAAAACCTACGGGTAAAGTCGCTCCAAAGTCAGGTGTTACTGCCCCTAAAAAACCGAAAGCTGCGGAAAAGAAAAACCGTGAAAAGGATCTGGAAGCCTTGAAAAAAGCAACCAACGACGTAGAAAAAGCGGCTAAAGAGATCAAGAAAAAAGAGGGTGGTGAACAAGTGACGGATAAAAAGGATGGCGAATAAATAAATAATATGTTATTTAAAAAAATTATTTTTTGCGTTGGAGCGGTTTGCTTGCTAGGAGGCTGTATCAGTAATAAAAAACACTTACTGGCTCTGGAAATGCAGGCTAAAAAAGAGGCTGCTTTACTGGAACAAGAAACTTCTTTGCGAGACAGCAAGATCAGAAGGGCAGAGGAATCTATTACTGATCTTAATTTGCAATTAGCCGAAGCTAAGGGAGAGAATAATGTTTTGTTGATGCTGCGGGGAGAACTGCAAGATCGCATTACTCAATTAGAGGGGACCATCGAAAACGTCAGTTCGCAATCTAGTTCTACACAACAAAATTTAAATCAAAACCTTCAGCAAAAAGACTCAGAAATTCAGCGGCTAAACGGACTAATCGCCGAAGTCAATATTACTTTGGATCGTCATACTCAATTGATGGGAACCCTGGCTGGTGAATTACGACAAGAAATAGGAGCCATTCTGCAAACACAGTATTTTATAGAGACGGGACTGGAAGAAGTTCGATTGATCCTCTTGGATGACTTGATCTTTAAATCTAAAAGTGTGGTCAAAGTCAACGATCTGGCTTTGACGGTACTGGAAAAACTAAGCGATGTATTAAGTCGTTATCCTACGATGAATCTTTCGGTCATTGGACATACCGACAACGCTCCACCCGCTCGTAAATCAAGCGTGGACAACTGGAACGTTGGTGCTCAGCAAGCCGCTACCGTTGTAAGAATTTTGACCGAAGAATATGATTTTAGTCCTTCCCAGGTGACCCTCGGCGCCAGGGGAGAATTCAAACCTCGTGCTTCCAACGAAACTGCTGCGGGAAAAAATGAAAATCGTCGGGTAGAATTTATTATGGCGCCCCGTTCTGAAGATTTGGTACGCGCCATTCGCTCCGTAATTGAATAAATTCTAATAAGCACATGACTGTAAATCTTTCTTTGCAAATTATTCCCGTTAATACGGCAGATGCTTATCCAATTATTGATGCGACGATTCGCGTTGTGCAGGCATCTGGCACAAAATACGAAGTTCAACCTTTTGCTACTTTATTGGAAGGATCGCTGGAAGAGGTAATGGCCGTCGCTATGCAAGCGAAAGAAGCCGCGCTGCAAGCGGGAGGAGAAGAACTGGTAATTAATTTACAATTACACCTAAAGAAAGATCAAGATGTGCATTTCGAAGATAAAACCAAGAAATTTAACACTTTCTAGTCAAATCTGATTTTTTTTCTATCGACGATTCCCAAAGAAGAGGGGCTGTAGTCGACGCACTACAACCCCAATTTACGGAAATCCACCTCCGAGTATTTAAAAAACTTTCTTATACCAAAGTACGGTACTTCCGCCTCTTCTGATGATGACAATTGAGCGTTGTCATTCAGTACACGATAATTTAGATTTTACCGTGCATTTAGTTTATCTCATCGTATTGTTGTAAATTTAATTCTTCGATAATGCTAATTAATTTTTCTGCGTAACGCTTGTCCGTTGCGTATCCAGCTTTGTACAAACCCTTTGCCCATCCTTTGTAATCAACGGGAGCTAATTTAAATAAATGCTTGTAGCGTTTGTTGCCGGATAGCATTTTGCTGTGTGACCGGTAGCTGACCCAGGCACTCTTGTACGTTCTGAAAAAATCCTTGTGACTGTCATCCGTAAAATTACTGCAATGCCCTTTTTTGCATTTTTTAGAAAAACACTTCATTCCGAAATGATTGTTATTTTTAGTAGACAACCGACTTTCACCCGCGTTGGTTTCAATCAGCCCTTGCGCTAGTTTGATACTGGCCGGAATACCGTATTTTTTCATTTCTACCTGTGCTACATTGACAAAGCGATCTACGTAAGCACGTTGCTTTTTTAATTTTTTTAGTTGTGCTTTAGTATAAGTTGGAACTGCTTTTGGAGCAGATTCCCGATAAGTCATGTTGCTGTAGGTATTGGAAAGATTATCAGAATGGCCCATTTGATGGGGCGATTTTTCCTCTAAATCTTTGACGGTTGTTGAAGAAATTTTTTCGGTCAGGCCACCGGCCAGATGAGACGCCAGATGACTTGGTTTTAACTTACTAAACCAGGATGATTCACCATTGGCGGTCTCGGCAGTTGTTTCAGTAATGGTTGTTGCTTGTTGATTACTTAGGTTGAACTGTAGGTTTAGATTTTTTTGTTGTAATAAAAAAATGACCATGCCTGGCAAAATGATTTTAAACCAGTGCTGGCTGATCCATTGTTTGGTAAGGATAGATTTCATGATGATCCGATGTTTTAAAGGTCCGACGAAAATTGTTGTTTTACTCATAATGTTTAGTATTTCTGAGATACTTATGTATCCGATGATGTTGCGCGCGACACAAACATAAAACAAAAAATGTTATTATTCAAGTAAAAATGAAACTTTTTGTTTCATTTAAATATTTATTTATGAGTACCTCAGTTAATATTTAAGTTCATTGAAGGAGAAAAAGGAGAGGTGGAATCACAAACAAATGTTAATTTCATTAATATTTGTATATTTTAAATATTAAACTGAAACCTTCTTACCCTGTAATAGGTATAAATGAGGAAGGCATCCTGTTTGATCAGGTTGCTTTCCATCCCAACCGATGTAAGAAATATCCAAGGATACGACTTATCATCCCACTAACCGACCTTGCCAATTACGGATTGTTATCTGTGATGTGGTAATTACTATTTTTTAGAAGATTAATATTTGTTAATTGTTGGATGCTTTTTATAAAGCACCAGAAATTATTATCTGCCATAAAACCAAGTCAGAACAATCCGTATTGTATATGATGTAAAATCATAACCCCATACGATATTATTTTAATTTGATAAGTGTATCAGGGAAGTGATCAGAATTCTGGTCACTTCCACTTTTCAAAATAAGACAAAGCGTTCTATGAAATTTAACTTTTGTCAAAGATGCTGTTCTGGGACTAATTTATTGAAATCAGTTCCTTGGAATTTGCCTCCTCCCCGCCGGGAGGAGGCTTTTTTATTTGCAATTAAAATTACTATTTTCATTTTTTTTATTTAAAATTAAAAACCATTTCCTATCTTACTCCTCTAATTTTTGACCAGAATCTTCTCTTAACATTTTTAAATTTTTTTCATGAAAAATAAATTTACAAACCAATTTTTTTTATTAGCACTGACTTTAATGTTCTCCGCTAGTATTCTAACTGCTCAATCAGAGCAAGCTCCTGCTGGGCCAGTAGGACCAGTACCTGGATCCAGCGTAGCCTCACAAGCACAATGGGATTTATTATTTGATTACGATGCCACCACTGATAGCGAGCAAGGAGCGTTAGCTGGAGCCGTTCACGTTGATTCTTTCTTTTGGGTGGCTAACTGGAATGAAGATACCATTGTGGTATTAGCTAATGATGGGAGTTTTATAGAAAATTTTACTATACCAGAGCTGTTAGACGCAACGACTGGCTTTATCCGTGCGATGACCTGGGATGGAACTAGTATTTGGGCTGCTAATAACACGACGACCATTCATATGATTGATCCAATAACAAAGACGGTTACTAATTCTGTTGCTACTAGTTCTCCCGATGCCATTCGTTTTATCAGTTACGATGCCAGTCTTGATAATGGAAATGGAGGTTTTTGGGTTGGTAATTTTAATACTTCGATTTATTCCATAAGTACTACTGGAGGAATTTTGTCGACTATTCCAGCTACTACTCACACGCTGGGCGGTATGTACGGTGCTGCTTTTGACGGGGTCAGCGCTGAAGGTCCTTATCTTTGGGTTTTTCATCAGGCGGGTGATCCTTCTAATTCTTTAATTTCTCAAATTGATTTGAATACCGGAACACCAACGGGCGTGGGCAGAGACGTAAATCAGGATCTGAATACTGACGGAGCATTGGCTGGTGGAATGTTTATTACGAATACCTGGGATGATGATGGAACACTGATTCTGGGAGGAGTCAATCAGGCGACTCCCGATCGCTTATTTGGGTACGAATTATCTTTTGATCCGGATGCGGCTACCGATTTGGGGACACAAGCGCTGTCTTCGCCGGTATCTGGTTGTAATCTAATGAATGCGGAAGTTGTTACTTTCGAGGTAACTAATTTTAGCGGCGAATCGATATCTGATATACCTGTAGAAATTTTAGTAAACGGTGTGGTAGTAGAAACGGAAATAATCCCTGGCCCACTGGCTGGCGGAGGTACGCTCAGCTATACTTTTAACGCCACGATTGATCTTTCCGCAGATGGAGTTTACCAGGTTGGCGTTCGTACGGCGGTGGATGGAGATATTAATAATTCAAACGATCTAACCTCCAGAATTGTGGCAAACAAACAGACTGTTGTACCCGACTTTGCCGTGGATTTTGAAGGACTGAATATCGGAGCAGTTGAATTTCCTTTTCTGTATAATGAGGGATCTTTACCGTTTGAAGTAGCCACGGGACCTACCGCTTCTACTGGCACAGGACCAGCTACGGGATCAGGAGGGAGTGCTAATTATATTTATATGGAAACTTCGGCAGCGACCCTTGATGATGTTGGGATAATCACAACCGAATGTATTGACTTAGCCAGTGCCGATGACGTACAGCTAGGTTTTGACTACCATATGTTTGGTGGAGCCATCGGAAACCTTATTGTTACGGTGAATGATCAGGCTGGTAATGAATCCATCATTGGAATCTTATCTGGCCAACAACAAGCTTCGGAGACTCAGCCCTGGGAAACGAGTTCACTTTCCTTGAATGACTTTATCGGATCAGTAGTAGAAGTAACGATCTCCGGAGATATTGCTAATAACGGATCGCCAACTTTTACCGCTGATTTCGCTTTGGATAATATAGGCGTCAGAAATTGTCTGGCTCCGACCATCGATGCCGCAGTTGTTAATCTGATGAATGGTAATCCAGGCAGCATTGACCTTACCGTAACCGGCAACGATACTTATACATACTTATGGTCTAACGGTGCTATTACCGAAGATTTAATGAATCTTATTCCTGGAATCTATAGCGTGACCGTCACCGCATCTAACGGATGTGCCTACACTGAAACTTACGAAATTGCCGTTGGCTGTGTAGGATATTTGGCGACGGGAGAAGTTACCGATGATATTGGAAATAGCAGCACCGGAGCCATTGATATAACGGTTAGCGGAGGTGTTAGCCCTTATACTTTTGCGTGGTCTAATGGTGCTACTACCGAGGATATTGCCGGATTAGTCACGGGCGATTACTCAGTAGAAATCACCGATGCTAATGGCTGTATTTTTAATGACACTTACTTTGTAGATGATCTGGTCGCGGTAGATAATATTGAAGGCCTGACGACTCTTATGGTAAGCCCTAATCCTAATAATGGATTATTTCAGGTAACGCTTGAGATGGAACAAAATGCTGCGGTTCAATTAAATGTATTTAATACCATTGGACAGGAAGTCTTTCGAGCCAACGAACAATCTTTTACCAATTCAATTTATCAAATTGATTTGACTAATCAACCCAAAGGTACTTATTGGGTTAGATTGAAAATAGATGGACAAGTCATTACCCGAAATATCACAGTAAATTAAAAAAAGTTATTTTGATTTTTAAATATAGAAGTGTGATTACTCAATTTTGTAGTAATCACACTTTTTTATTGAAGTTATCCATATTTTATTTGGAAGGTATGATCTTTTGGGACAATTGGAACTAACCGGTTTTTTTAGAAAAAATGATGAATTAAAAATAGATTTTCAAAACTTAACGAAGGGGGGATATGTTTTAAAGATGTCAACAAATCAACGGGAATAGATCGAGAAAACAGTTCGATGGCAATCCCATAAAATAAGCGTTGTTTAAGAATTTATACAGAGAGCGAAACCAAGTGCTGGCGGGTTTTATTCTTAAACAGTTTCTTTAATTCATTTTAAACAATGGCTAATTTACGCCCCAAAGTATTACTGACCCGTCAACTGCCGGAAGTTGCAATTGAAAAATTAGAAGCGAACGTCGACCTGGAAATTTTTCCCTACGACCGGGCCATGACCCCCGAAGAATTGAAAGAGAAGATGGTCGATAAAGAAGGCTTACTTTGCTTATTAACCGACACCATTTCTCTCGACCTGATGGATGCTGCACCCAAATTAAAAGGAGTCAGTAACTACGCCGTAGGTTATAATAATATTGATATTGCCGCCGCTGCCGAACGTAATATTATTGTTACCAATACACCAGACGTTCTAACTGAAACAACTGCCGACCTTACTTTTGGACTGATGCTAATGACTGCCAGAAGAGTCCTCGAAGCAGGGGACCTACTACGTAGTGGAAACTGGAAAGGCTGGAGTCCAATGCAATTTATGGGGACGGATATTCATGGCAGCACGCTGGGAATTATTGGAATGGGCCGTATCGGTAAAGCATTGACCAAACGGGCACGAGGTTTTGATATGGAAGTCATTTATTGGAATCGTACCCGATTAACAGTTCGGGAAGAAAAAAAACTGGGACTCCGCTACGTAAAATTCAACGAAGTCCTGCTACAATCAGATTTTATTTCTCTAAACGTAGCGTACAACGAAGAAACACATCACCTGATTGACGGGGCAGCCTTACAAAAAATGAAACAATCCGCCTTTTTTATTAATACCAGCCGGGGTGGTACCATTGACGAAGAAGCACTGCTCGAAGCCCTGGAAAATAACAAAATTGCCGGAGCGGGCCTGGATGTTTTTGAAAATGAACCGAACATCAATCCACGGTTTTTTAAGTTAAAAAATGCGGTTATCCTTCCGCACATTGCCAGTGCCTCCGTGGCGACCCGCGAAAAAATGGCGATGGTGGCGGTTGATAATTTATTGGCAGTGCTAGCGGGGAAGAAGCCAGCGTATCGGGTGGAGTAGAATGTTAAATAAAGAGAAGTAAATTTTTTTTAATAGAAAGGTAAAAAAAACAATGTATCAATATATTTAGTATATTTGATGTAATTAAGGGTCTTTTATTTTTAAAGACTTAATTTTTTAAGGGACTGTTCAGTAAAGTGTGTCAATTTTTTATTTATTGATCCATTTACTGAACCGTTCTCCAAATTTTTCTTCTAGCTCCTGTTGGATACTTTTCCAAGCAAAAGCTTTGCGCTTCCATGATTTCTCATTTTGCATCAG
>CALLLR010000007.1 GCA_938008185.1 uncultured Saprospiraceae bacterium | reverse complement strand
AACCGATTAATTGCCATCCCACGGGGAGAAGATCCGACGAGTAATGCCAGCTACGGTAGAAGGGTAGCGATTAGGTTAAATGTTAGATAAAATTAATTTGAAAATTAATTTGATTTATATGGTAATTATCAAAATTTAGTACTTATTTTACCATATAATTTTTCTCTACCCATTAACAAACTCTAAAACGGATGGCAAATGAACAAGCCAAGAGTCGTAAAAGATTATGAAAAGTTAGATGAGTCTATTTTAGAACAAATCAAACTAAATTATCCTCGTGGTTTCGAAAGAAATCTGATTACTTTTAAAAATGCAGCTGGTAAATTTGTCAGTGCGTTACCCTTCGAAACGGAAGAAAAATACTACCTCGTTCGGATGACCCAGGCCGAAGCCCAGGATATTATCGACGACGATGATGATTACGATGAGGATGGAAATTTACGGGATGATGTGAAAGAGGAGTACGAAGAAAAACACGATGATATTTCTATCGACGATGAGGAAGTACAAGAAATAGCGGACAATGCAAATGATCCTACCGATGATCTTTAGATAATTATTTTGCGCTAAACAAATAAGCAAGCCATCTCCATAATTAATTGGAGATGGCTTTTCTATTTTAGAAAGCTTTACAGGTAGAGTCACCAGAAGAGATACATCCCAGCGTTGACTAAAAAATATCCGTGCCTCACCCCAACTAACCACCGATACAAAAAATAAACTTCTTAGAGCAAACTCAACGATTAAACAAGCGAAGCGTTTCAACCTCTCAACCCCTCAACCCCTCCCTACTGCACCCGCCGTTTCTCCGATCCAGCTCCGCCTCCATAATTTCTTGATTTCTTTACCGTCGAGGAACCAAATGAATTTCTGTAAGAAATCGAAAATATAGGATTCTCCACGTCAAAAACACTGGTTTGCGCTAAATTCAGCGCTGGAATAAAAGTATCTGATTCCCAGTTATTGGTTTTTAAAATATCTCTTACCGAAAATCGCAGACTGCCACCATTTCCTTTAAATACTTTCTGTAAACCAAAATTCAGACTGCCACGGGATCGTACCCTTAATAGTCCATAATAACTGGGGGTTTTATAATTTCCGGATACCTCCAAACTGAGGCCGTCCTTTATTTTTATTCTCTGGATAGAAAAAAAGGTAAACCCATTGGTATTTAAAGATTCGTTTGCTTCCGAGAATTTTGTTCTTTCGTAAAATCCGGAAATCCGGTATTGCATACTCCAGCGGGAGCCTACCTCAAATGGTAAGGAGATTTGTAAAGAATAATTTTCTACTTGTGGAATATTCAAACTGGTAAAAGTCTGCCGCTCGGTAGTATTGTCAAATATCGGTTGGTACTGAAAAATATCCTGGTTGGTATTGGTATATTGTAATGTGAAAATATACCGTCTTATACTATAATCTGCCTTGAATAGATTAGAAATTGCCGGAACCAGTCTTTCATTTCCGGTGTATATGGTTTGCGGATCGAGAAAGGTCACAAAAGGAGCGAGTTGATTAAAAGTAGGACGACTAATGCGACGATTATAGGAAAAAGAAAATTTTTGCTTCTCGGTAATTTTGTAACTCAGATAGGCGGATGGAAAAAAATTATCGTAATCTGAAATCCGTTCTGGCTGATTTTGGGAGCGAAAATTTAAATGAGTATACTCATAACGCAATCCAAATTTTCCGTCCAGCTTGGCGCTGAGTGGCAACCGTAAAGAGGCAAAGGCTGCAAGGATGGTTTCGTTTTGTTTATAGATTTGACTAAAATCAGGGTCGATGACCAGAATCCCAGAAAGGTCTCTGCTGACTTGTGTATCATTTGCAAAGTCAGAATACGTTCCTTTTACACCAGCTTCTAACCGCCCTTTCTGGCCTACTTTAAAATCCTGATTTATTTGTCCAACAAAAATTTCAATCGGCAAATCTTTTTCGATAAAAATAGTAGGCTCCATTTCTGTCGATGCACCAGGATTTATTTTGGTGGTTAAATAGTTTGAGGGATTGTCATTATTATATTTTAAAAAATCAAAATCAAAATTCAGCGTAGATTGATCGGATATTTTTTGTTCAAAATTTAAGTTGATCGCTCCGTGTTGCCATTTGTTTTTTTCGTTGATGGTTAGATCAAATTCTTCAACCAATGTATTATTAACAGTTCTTTTACTGGTGTTTTCAGCGTTATTTTCTGAAAACCGATAGTAGCCTTGCAATACCATTCCAATTCTACTTTTGTCGGAGATTCGATAGTCCGCCCCAACGGAAAAATTATGCAGCCACCAGTCCGTATTGTTCATATTGGTATTGACAATATTAGTCTGATCGCCACTCGTTTGAAAATTACGATCATAAATAATGGTTTGCGTATTGAGTAATCTCCGCACTGAATAAGTTGTGTATAGATTAAATTTGTTTTTATTAAAATTTAAATTAACGGAGGTATTCGCTTTTGGCCGTTGCCCCTGCGAAAATCCTAACCCGTAAGAACCGTTCATCCCGTCTTTTGGATTCTTCTTTATATTAATATTGATGACACCGCCCGTTCCCTCCGCATCGAAGCGTGCAGGTGCGAGGGCATAGATTTCAATATTTTGTATATTGTCACTATTAATACTGCGTAATAATTCCAGAATGACCGAAAAAGGTACGGGGCGGATTTTACCATTAATGGCAATTTTAACGTTGTTATTTCCATTGAGACGGATAAGTTCTTGTGTTTCTTCTATCTCTATGCCGGGGGCCGCACCCAATACGGTCAGTGCTGTACCATTATTAACGGTGAGATTATCTGCTACATTGACGCGGAGATGATCCAGTTTTTGCTCAAAGAGTTGTTTCTGTGCCGTAACTTCTACTACTTGCAAATCCATCGCTAAATCAGTAAGCCTGATTTCGGATAATGAAAAATTATGATCAGATTTGGTAACCTGAAAAACGGAACTTTTAAACGTGAGATAATTGATGGCTGAAACTTGCAGGTAATAATCAGCGGGCCGCGAAATAACCAAATTGAAGACACCTTGCTCATTACTAATTGCTCCTTTTTCAAAAGTAGAATCAATGGCCGAATATAAAAGTACATTGGCATAGGCTATTGGAAGCTCTGCCGAATTGGTGATCTTCGCCGAAATGGCCTGTTGACTTTTTATTGCTGATAAATTCAAAAAAAAGAAGAGACAAAAAAGAAAGGGGTAGTATATTGATTTTATTTTATTCATTATTTGACATGAAATTAAGTTGTTTGTTAGGTAGAAGCTGTTTAAGGTTTCTCAAAAAGGGGAGGGTATACCTTGAAAGGCCTAATCAATCAATTATTAGTTTACAAATAACCGCAGGAGCTTCATTTTCTACAAGAAAGCAATTTTTCAACGGTAGACAAAGAACTTTTAATAAAAAGCATAAGTTATCCCGAATTTCAATATTAAAATTTCTAATGGTGGGTTACCCTTGAAATCAGGTTTTTTAGCTGGTTAGCCAGTTGACTTTTAGCCAGTTAGCCCTCTTTTTACGTAAAAAGAGGGCTAACTGGCCAAGAACAAGCGAACAGGGAAGATTCCCTAAAGGTACTGTGTCAGTGCGCAAGCTTTTCTTTAGGCCTGCCTCCCGAATCAGGGAGGAACTCAAGGCGCGGGATACCAAATCACACACCCTCATACTACTGGATATTTGCGGATTTGGAGCTGCTCTTTCAGGAGCCTGGGAGCAGAAAAAGGAGAGAAATGTCCACTAGTTCCCGAGGCACTAGTGCCTCGGGCATAAATTAATTGAGCATATGGACTGGTAATTTTAAATCTGCTCTGCGTTAGAAAATTCCTCATTATGCTACGGCATAACTCCGGATTTTCTGCCTTGATCAGCTGTAAAATTA
>CALLLR010000006.1 GCA_938008185.1 uncultured Saprospiraceae bacterium | reverse complement strand
CAAGATCAAGTTAGCATCCGCATTTCCACTTGGATCGGTATATCCTTCCAGCTCCGCGTAGACCTCCGGATATTGCTTCATGAGTTGCGCTACCGACTGAATAATTTGCATAGACGGAGCATCCAGTTGGGAAGCTCCCAGTTTAAAGAATACCAATTGCTGTTCACGACCAGCGATTGCCTCACGGGCAGTAGTCGATGGTGGAACTACCGTGTTGGTAATAATGGTCGGCGGTGCGGGTGTAGGTGCGGGCTTATTGGACAGATCTGCCAGCTGTTTTCTGGTTGCGGCTAACTCGGCTTTTAACTGAGCGATCTCGACTGCTTCATTGTTGTTCGTATTGGAATTGACCGAGCTGCTCAACTTTGAAATTTCGGCCTTAATGGCTAGTAGTTCAGCGTTGGAAGCAGCACTGGACTGCGTGCTTTGTTGCTCCAATAATTTTCGCATTTCGACCATGCTCTTATTCAAATTGGCTACCTCCGATTTGAGTTCGTTGACCTCCGCTCGATCTTGTGTATTTACCGGAACCGGAACTACGGCAGGTACAGGTCGGTTAGTCACCGCCAACTCTTGTTGTCGATTAATACTTTGCTTGAGGCTATTTATCTCTGCTTCCAGTTTTTGTCTTTCCTGCGTATTTTCCTGCATATTTTTAGACTGAATCTCGTATAACCAAAGCTTTCGTTTATATTCTTCCAGTTCAGAGCGATCTTGTGTTTTTTGATTACTTGTCATGAGGTACGTACGCATAGATTCCATTTCCCGGCGCATTCCATCGATTTCGGCCTGCGAATTATCGTTAGTGATTTTGGCATTAACCGGATCTTTGGTTTGTTGAATTTGCTTTTCAATTTCCGTTATGGCTAATTGAAAATCAGCACGCCATTGTTCACTGAGTTCATTATTATTCTTGGCTTGTGCCATCCGTAAACTATCTAATTCCGCCTGAACGACGGCCAGTCGTTGATTTACTGCAGCGGCGTTCATATCTCGGTCATTTCTTTGTTCTTCCCGTAATTTTTGAATATTGGAAGACAACTGGCTTACCTGCCAGTAGAGAGAATCGGTACGTGGATCCACAGTTATGACTAATTCTTGTTCCTTTTCTTCAAGGTTAGAAGTGGGTAGAATTAAACCAGGCTCAACTTCGATAATTTGTAGCTCCGTAGTATCCACGATGACATTGGTGGATGGAATCGGCATCGGCGCGTTGTCAATAATTTGCAGCTCTGTGGTATCCACGATGGTATTTTCAATCGTTAGCGGAGGTTTCTCGATAACCGGATTGGAAATGGCAATACGATCAACTTCGGTCAAAGAATCCGTGGTCGTACTCAGATCGATCATTCCACCGGTATTCGAATGAGGAAACTGAATCGTATCCGCAGAATTATTCACCAGCAAAATAGTCGTGTCAGATAATTGAGAAGCCAATAAAAAATCATTATAGCTTTCCCAATCATCTTCGTCGAGTGGTTGCCACTTGTTGTTATTTTCTGTGAATAAGACATCTCCGATACGCGTCAAGGTATCCACCTGATCCGCCAGACCTGCGTCAATTTCAAGTTCATCAGTATAATAAATAGAATCCATTGGGGTTACCACCCGATAAAAGGTATCAATTCCGTCGGGGAAATTATTTTGTACCAGTGAACTATCAGCTGATAAATCTACCGTCCATTGTAGCGTATCATCGGTAGTCATATCAATTTCAGGAATGTCAAGTTCTTCAATGTCGTCCATGTAATCGTAATCATCGTTGGACATCACTAGAAAACTATCGAGGTCAATAATGGGGATAACACTAATGGGTTGATAAGTAGTATCGGTACTACTTGGTAATACGTTTACCTTTTGAAATTTGTCCACCTCGTAAAGGTCACCGATCAAGATGGCCGGAGCCACGAAAGGTTTAGCTACTCTGCCAAAATTATAATGCAGGCTGACGGTCGTTAAGTGAAGCCGGTCATTTTTATCATCATTATTTCCACGGTTCAGGGATTCTCGCAAGGCAGGGTTGGCCGCGTAGGCTTGTGCCGGAGAATCATATTCGGCAAGAAAATTTCCACTTACGTCATCCAGGTAATCCGAATTGGTAAAACGAAATATTGATTCAATATTTAAGCTCATCCGTTTGCACAAACGGAATTTTAATCCGGCGCCTACCGAAAGGTGTAAAAAGCGGTTGTTGTAGTCCACTCCTTCTGTTTTTAAGGATTCGAGATCTGTTTCAAAAATACCATCCTGCTGAATAATATTTCCAATATTAGTTTCATCCTGTGGCATATCGCGAATCGTCAGATCATCCCAGTAATAGTAGCGATCACCGTTTCTCTGGTAAAGATCTGCGGAATTATTAAAAGTTGCAAAACCACCTCCTACTAAAAAGTAAGGAGCCAGAAAAACCTGCTTTGGTAATATTTTATCATTGGCTAAAGACCAGACAGCGAGTAAACTCAGGTCATTGACCTTAGTACGAACGTTTAGTGAACGGCTAAAATTTTCGTTATCGATTACCAGATCATTATCCCAGTTGACCGTACGATCGTTGGCAATAAATCTACTGTGAGAAGCCATCAGGCGCAGTGACCAACTATCGTTTAAACTTTTACCAACCGATAATCCGTAGGAAAGGAGATTGGTATTATCAAAAATATTTAAAATAGCATCGTTGGGATCGTAAAAATTCCTGCTCAGGTCTCCCTGGTAGTTACCAATCCCCGAATATATACCGACACTCCACTTAGCTTCCTGCTGTTGAGCATTCGCAGAAAGTATTCCAAAAAACAGGAATAAAATAAAATATATAGTTTGCTTTTTCATTCGAATCGAATCTAAATTATGAATAAAATTTTGCCAGATAATCTGAGACCGTACGACCAAGTGTATCATTTGGCATCTCGCACCTGGTGTTTCTAAAGGAAAGCTTTCGCGCTGACACCCTTTAGGGAACAGTCCCAATAATCTTTATTTATCCAAACCAATGGAAAGATTTATCTTGGCACTTAATCCGACGAATGGACGGAAGAAGACCCGGTTTTCGATACCGGAGACGGTACCAGTATTGACCGTATCCTCTTCGAGTGCAGCCGCTCCAACATTAAAGCGAATAAATTGAAATAATTTGTAATCTAATCCTAAATAAATCGGTCTTTTTACAATCGGTCCGGTGATGGTACCGCGATCCCCAACATCGTTGAAATTTTTTGTAAAAATACCGAGGGTAATCGACGCATTTCGAAAAAACTTAGGAGCAAGTGTGCTCGTTGACAATGGAAAAGCCAGACCAACGTAAGGAGCACGACCATACTCCAGATCATCAATATCACCATCAAAAAATACGGCACCGTAACCTACGTTGATGGAGAAGTAACCATTTCTTTCTTCCGTTTTTACGTCCGGAATATCATACTGATTGATGAGACGGGCGATATCGCTATTGAGTAGAAAGCGTACTTCAGCGTGAATCAAGGTTTGCAGGTCTTGAATTAACTGGTCACGATATTTGGCAGAAGCCATTGCTTGTGAAGTGTTAGTGGCATCAAATAGAACCTCGTTTAGTTTTTTATCATCAATTGCGTCAATTTGACCTTTAACCAGATCAGAAAACCCGTCAAAGGGAATTCCATTGGTAATTCGGTATTCGCGCAGGCCATAGGTGACGATGGTGTTTAGATCCTTCATCATGTCCTTGCTACTCTTGGTCAGTTTTATTTTTTTATTACTACTCTGTAAAGTCTGTCCTAAATAAGCATCCAGATTATTTTTGAGTGCGCCGTAGATTTTTTCGCGATCTGCGTTGGCTACTTTTTGAAAATACTTGACGCGAATATTGTATTTTTTATTAGCAACCAATTTATAGTTAACGGGAAGTTTAAACGAAACGCTTTCATCTCCGGCGCCTCGATCCCAGGTAGCAATGTACAATGGATCTTTATAATCCTTATTTTTTCCACGAAAAAACTGAAATTCTACTGCGTTGACATTAGCTGGAACCGCCCCCGTAAACATCATGTCTTCTTCCGAAGGTAGTGGTTCAAAATTATTGAAAGTACGCATAGCCGGATCAAAATTTACGTTTGCGTATTGTCCATAAAGACTAGAAGTAAGCAATGCTAAAATTAAGATGGTGTTAATGATTTTCATTTTAGTGAATTTTGTTTTTAAGACTAAATGCCCCTTTTGAATTATATATATTTAATCAACAGGGGTGTTGAGCATTTTAGACGAAGAACAATCAAAGATGGGTACAAAAAGTATAAAGATAATTCATACCCGCAAATATCCAGTAGTATGGAAATTGATTAAGAAATAAGGACTGACAACCGAGGAATAACGTTTTAATAAGGAATAGGTTCGCATTTATTGTTTTACAAATTTCAGGAAATATTTTTTTCTATTTAACTGATAAACGGCGAGATAAATATTATTGGGTAAGTCAGCAAGATTTCTGAGCGTAGCGATATTTTCCACTATTGGGCAGACGGAGGCCTGTATACGTGAACCATTCGCAGAAAAAATCTCCAGTTTGATATTCTGAATATCGGAGGGGGGCAATTCGATATTTAATTCATCAGTTACGGGGTTAGGATAAAAATGGGTGGGGGTATTTTTTTCTATTGAAGTAGTAGCGACGGATGCTTCCTGATAAACTCTCACGTAATCAATTTCCATGGCGTCCTCGATAAAGCCAGGTTCAATAACTGACTCGACAGCAAAATTCATTAACAAATATTGCTCGGCATCGAAGGGCCAGTTATTCATATTTTTATTGACCGGATCATAAATATAGTGAATGACTCCATCAATTTTAAATACCATTTTTTCGGCCGACCACTCCAGGCAGTACAAATGAAAATCACTGGATGCCGTTGGGATGATTCGTCCACCTTTGTTTTGGGTATTGCCGTTACTAGAAGGTGTATGCATGGCACTTTGCACAAAATTTTGGTTTCTCCCCCAATGTTCCATGATATCAATTTCGCCACAAGCAGGCCAAGAAGTTGTTCCAAATCCCTGGGTTTGCCAGTAGGCACCATTCTCGGTTATATTTTTACCGAGCGTCCACAGTGCGGGCCAGGTTCCTTGTCCAGTGGGTAATTTGGCCCGGATTTCTACTTTTCCGTATTGAAAAGCAAATTTAGAATTTAGTCTTGCGGAGGTATAATTTTTGGTAACGCCCTGATCGGTAAAATTTTCTTTTTTCGCAATAATTCGCAGGACGCCATTTTCAACAATAGAATTTTCTGTGCGATCGGTGTAATGTTGGACCTCTCCATTATACCAGCTTCCTCCGGAGGGTATTTTGGTTTGGTGAAACCATTTTTCATTGTCAATCGGTCCATCTTCCGCAAACTCATCCGACCAAACCAACTGATCGTAAACGGGATCATTCGGCGTATTGACCTGATAATAAAAGTCATCCAAATAAGCGACTACCTGATCCGTATTATTCTCGCCATTTATTTGAATCAAAACGCGGTCAAAATCAGTACGGTAACGTGGTGCTCCAGAATTTTGGTCAAAACTTGCGTAGTCATCATTTACGAAATCAAATGTTATGAGCTGCCATTGATCCAGTCCAACTGATTTAATAATCTCTGTTTGTGTAGTCCAGGGTTCGTTAAGTGCGCCGTTCTGAAGTTTCAGGGAAACCTGATTATTCTGATTACCGGTCAGTCCATTTGAAGGGATATATATTTTTAAAGTAAAAACTGAACTATAGGTCAGGTCCAGTTTGTCGGAGTTTTGAAAACGCAGGTTCGCGTACGCCCCTCCAACATCATGGTAACGTAGTATTTTGGAAGAATTATTAATACCCTGAGGAAAAGGATTATCAATTTCAACATTGATATTACAATTGTCTCCTACCCAGGCAGAAATATTACCGTTTCCCTCAAAGTCATCCTGTAAAGTTTGGGAAATTGAGCTGACCGGTACGCATGATATCAAGAAGAGTAAAATCAATGTATTTGTTTTTAAAAAAATAATATTGTTTTTGTTATTGTAAAAATTTGAATGAAGCTCCCCGAGGCAAGCCGTCGGGGTATCGCGCAAAGCTATACCTGTTAATTGGTGAGCTTGCTCTAAAAAGTGTTTTTCTCGCAGAGGGCGCAAAGACGCAGAGATTCTATAACGTGTAAATCCTTTATCGAAAAGCAAATATGCATATTCTTTTTATCTAATAAGATTCAAAAAATTTGCTTTCTTAGTTTTTAGAGTAAGCTCATTGGTGAATCAGTCTCTTTGACGTGTATACTCGGGGCAAGCCCCGAGGAAGTCTTCAGATTATAATAAAAAAAGTCCAACCGAGCAATAAAAGTCAGATATCCCAAATGATAATTCAAACATAATGTATTTTCATAGTCTAACCAAATTATCGCGTCTACTTACTTTTTGTTTCTTTTACTAATTTCTCCATTATATTAGAAGGTAAGTGTTAAGATGTAAGTAAATCTCATTTATATAGAACAATTTATGTATATTTAGGGATACAGAATCTTTCAGTATAACATCTTTCCTGTTGAAGTTGTTTAAAGTTTATGCAAAGTGACTACAGCTAAGTACTTGATTGAAAAACTTTGAACAGTTTCTATAATAAATATATATATTTTTAACTAAAACATTATTTAAATGAAAATCAAAACACTCTTCCCAATTTTTTCTATCCTGCTACTTTTTGGTTACTGGTCTTGTACTCCTAAAACAGCAAAGGTAGCACAAGGAAATACCGACAAAGCTCCTTCAACGGTAACCACGACGACGACCGGCACCACCACATCCAATAGTACTGCTATCCCAAAAATGAATAAACCGTTAACCACTTCAGCAAATGAAACTTTTTCTAAAGGTCTTCCGGTAGATCCGGACATTAGAATGGGAACGCTGGACAATGGTCTAAAATATTATATTAAGAAAAATACCAAACCCGAAAATCGGGCAGAGCTGCGACTCGCCGTTAATGCGGGTGCCATGCAGGAGGACGACGACCAGCAAGGACTGGCGCACTTTGTAGAGCATATGGCTTTTAACGGTAGCACCAACTTTAAAAAAAGTGAACTGGTCGACTATCTGGAAACAGTCGGAACCAGGTTTGGACCAGATTTGAATGCTTATACAAGTTTTGACGAAACAGTTTATATGTTACAGGTTCGGACGGACAGTGCGGCCTTGCTGGACAAAGGTATGTTAGTACTCGAAGACTGGGCCGGCGGCGTAACTTTTGAGAATGAAGAAATTGACAAAGAAAGGGGCGTAGTAGAATCAGAATGGCGTTCTCGTCTGAGCCCTAATCAACGAATGCTCAACCAATGGCTACCCGTCCTTTATCACGACTCCCGCTACGCGCAAAGATTGCCCATTGGAAAACCTGAGATTATCCGCAACGCAGATTACGCCACGGTTAAACGTTTTTATCAAGACTGGTATCGACCTAATTTAATGGCCGTCGTCGTAGTCGGTGACATTGACGTTGATCAGATGGAAAAAGACGTAAAACAACGTTTTGGCAAATTAAAAAATCCAGTTAACAATCGTCCGGTTGAGGCCTACCCCGTTCCTAATCACGATGGGACACTGGTATCTATAGTCTCCGATAAAGAGGCTCCTTTCACCAATGTACAATTGGTATACAAGCATAAATACAAACCGGTGATCGACCTGGTTGGTTACCGAACAAATCTGGTACAACGCTTATACAATACCATGTTAAGCGCCCGACTTAACGAAATTAGTCAACAACCCAATCCTCCTTTTACTTTTGCCTACACGGGGTACGACGGAGATGTGGGAAGCCTCGCCACCTATTCTTCCTACGCGATGGTTCCCGAGGGAGGTGCCGCGCGCGCACTGAAAGTGATCATGACGGAAAACGAGCGTGTTTTGCGACATGGTTTTACGGAAACTGAGCTGGAACGAGCGAAGAAAGAATTGCTGACCAATATGGAAAAAGCATTTAAAGAAAAAGATAAGACGGACAGTCGTCGTTTTGCGATGCGTTACGTTTACAACCACCTGGATAATACGCCAATTCCGTCCATCAAGGACGAAGTAAAATTCTATAACCAATTTTTACCTACCATTCAACTCAAGGAAGTCAGTGAACTGGCAAAAAAATGGATCACAGATAAGAACCGGGTAGTGGTTATTACGGGTCCAGAAAAAGCAGGTGCTCCCCTGCCAGACGAAACTGAAATTCGCAGTTTATTGACCAAAGTCGAAGGTCAGGATATTGCCGCTTACATTGACGAAGTAAATGACGCCCCCCTTTTATCTGAAAATTTAATCGCAAAGCCCGTCGTTGCCAACAAAGAAATTCCGGAGATCGACGCCACCCAAGTCACCCTGGCTAACGGAGTAAAAGTAGTTTTAAAACCAACTGATTTTAAAAATGACGAAGTATTACTACGCGCTTTTAGTCCCGGAGGTAATTCTGTCTATAGTGACCAAGATTATAAACAAGCCAGTAATGCGGCCAGAGTCATCAGTGAGTCCGGTGTTGGAAACTTTGACAATATGCAACTGACTAAAAAAATGTCCGGAAAGATCGTACGACTGAATCCCTGGATTGGTGGCCTGCGTCAGGGATTCCGAGGTAGTGCCTCACCGAATGACTTAACGACGATGCTCGAAATGATCTATTTATACGCGACCAAGCCGAGAAAAGATAAGGAGGTTTTAAATTCCTACGCGGCCAAACAAACCGCTGTTTATAAAAATCTGCTTTCGCAACCCGACTATTACTTTTTTGATCAAACCATGAAAATTAAGTATAATAATCATCCAAGGGTTGGGTTTCCAACGGCAGAAGATATGGCCCAACTGGATATGGATCGCATCTACCAGATTTATCAGGAGCGCTTTGCGGATGCCAGTGGTATGACTTTTTTCCTCGTGGGTAATTTTGATAAAGAAAAAACTATTCCTTTGCTGGCTAAATATCTGGGCAATCTCCCCGCTACCAACAAAGGAGAAACCTGGAAAAACACCAACGTTAATTATCAAAAAGGAGTGGTCAAGAAAACGCTGACCTACGGAGAAGCACCCAAAGCGCTCGTAGATATTACATTTCACGGTGACTTTACGTGGACTCCCGAAAACCGGTATCATTTCAAATCTATGATTGATATCTTACGGATTAAAATGCGGGAATCTATGCGAGAAGACAAAGGAGGTGTTTACGGTGTGCGAGTTAGCGGAAATACTTCTCAATATCCTGAATCTAAATATAACATTACGATTTCTTTTAATGCTGATCCTCCCAGAGTGGATGAATTAATTGAGACTGCCATGACCGATATTAAGAATGCACAGCAAAATGGTGCCGAAGATAAGGATATGAATAAGATCAAAGAAACGCAGCGCCAAGGTCGAATCAAGGATTTGAAGGAAAATAATTTCTGGATTAACTCTCTGGAAAATGCCTACGTTGAAAAGCTGGATCCTAAGAATATTTCTCTGGCGAGTCTGGAAGAAGGGATTAATAGTTTAACCAGCGAAGACATCAAATCGGCAGCTACAAAGTATTTTGACTGGAATAATTATCTTCAAATTGTTTTGTTACCAGAAGCCAAGACGATGGATGCGGAGACTTCGGGTAGGCGGTAAGGGGTTGTTGAGTTGTTTAATATAATAAAAGTTTATTCCATTCGTAGAGGCAGTAGCTTTTTTATTGAGGTATCTCGTAATGATGAGGGCTGTTCCGTTGAGGCGGGATGGCCCTTATTTATTTAAAAAGAAAGCCCTGATCCGCTGGTAGACCTCGGCACCTTGCAAGCTATGTCCCAACCCATTTGTCAGTACCAGTTCTGAAACAGGAATGATTTTATGGTAGGCTTCACTATCGGCAAACATAGCGACGGTATCCTGACTATCACAAACGATGAGGGTGGGTAATTTTATTTTATTACAAAATTTCTTGACGGAAAAATACCGAATAGCCCGGCCCGTATGATGAAGGATGTACTCGCGGAGCGACTGTACATTTCGAGAACCCAATCCGATAATCCGAGCGTAATACTGTAACATTTGTTCCAGTTCAGAAGGGACTCCCAGCAGCGCAATTCTTTCTGGTTTGGGACCATCATAATGAGATAAATAATAGGCCAGTGAACCGCCGCCAACGGAATGTCCCACGGTAAAGTAAGGATTAAAAGTACGGTGTGCTACGTCAATAAAATTTCCGTAAAGGATCATATTAAAATGCGTTCCTTCCGATCCGCCGTGGGCCGGAGCATCGATGGCCACTACGTGATGATCGTCCTGAAGAAGTAACCGGATCAGGTTTTCCCACCGGGCAGAATTGGATTCCCAGCCGTGTAAAAGAAGAATCGTCTTTTCCCCTTTCGTATTCCACTCGTAGGCTTTTATCTGGCCACTCGATGAAGAAAGCATTTGTTCCCGCTCGGCGGTTGCTAAAAACTGCTGATCCAAAGGAGTTAGCCGACCAATTTGGGGTTGACAAAAAAGATCAAAAGCTTTCTGCGTAGCCTTTTCACGGGC
>CALLLR010000005.1 GCA_938008185.1 uncultured Saprospiraceae bacterium | reverse complement strand
TATGGACTGGTAATTTTAAATCTGCTCTGCGTTAGAAAATTCCTCATTATGCTACGGCATAACTCCGGATTTTCTGCCTTGATCAGCTGTAAAATTACTGCCTCCATAAACTCACTAACTTATTGCCCAAGGCACTAGCATGATTCCCCCTAATCTGTCACGCACTCAAATAAATAACTTGGAATGCCCATATTTTAGGAAAGAGTTTATATCCCTATAAATTGATCGCATCAAAAGTATCTCCTTCTCGAAGGTCACCAGATTCAAGCCCCTTGCGAAACCAACGTACCCGCTGCTCCGAAGTTCCGTGCGTAAACGAATCGGGAACTACGTAACCTCTCGCCTGCTTTTGAATACGATCATCTCCAACGGCTGCGGCAGCAGCCATTGCTTCTTCAATATCACCTCTTTCAAGAATGTTTTGATCCATCTGGTACATATGATGGGCCCAGACACCAGCCAGAAAATCTGCCTGAAGTTCTAACTTGACAGAAAGTTTATTGTAGGCTGCTTCTGGTAGTGTTCTGCGACGGCCTTGTACTTCTTTGGTAATACCTAGCAGGTTTTGTACATGGTGCCCTACTTCGTGTCCCACGATATACGCCATCGCAAAATCACCCGGTGCGTTGAAACGGGTCCGAAGTTGATCGTAAAAAGATAGATCGATATAAAGTTTATAATCCCCGGGACAGTAAAAAGGTCCAGTAGCACTACTGGCATTTCCACAAGCGGATGCTACCTGCCCGCTGTAAAGAACCAAAACGGGTGGTTGATATTGTTTTCCCAGTTGTTCCCGAAAGAGCTTATCCCAGACCAGTTCGGTTTGACGAAGTACTACCGAGACAAACTGCGCTAGTTCGTCATCTTGACCTGGCATCTCCGCTCTTTGTTGGGAAGGGGCTTGTTGTTGTTGTACCTGATTGAGGATTTGTCCTGGATCTCCACCCAGAAAAAAGGCCAGGATGAGTAAGATGATCGTTCCGATTCCGATACCAGCACCTACTCGGGCACCACCAGAACCACGACGGTCTTCTACATTTTTACTTCTTTCTTTATCTTGCCAACGCATAATTTAAAGTATTAGATGAATAATACTTGTAAATATAGTTATTGCAACAGGATATTCAAAGAATATCTAATCTGGGATACGATTTAAGGATTGTAAAAGAGGTTAAAATGAGCTTTGATCTCGAAAACGATCATCAATCCCGTGCAATGGATTATGGTCAAATTCAGAAATAGTGTTGTCTTCTTCCGGAAAAGCACGGTTCATTTTTTTTGTTTCGGTGGAATTTGTATTCCATTTAACCCGTGCGTAACGATACAATAGTTTTAGGTTGAGCTGCTTCATATGTGGTGGATTATAACAATACAATAAAAGTAATATAAAATATGTAAGAAATGGGGAAGGGTGAATACCCTATAAGTTAGGCAAAAGTTTTATTTAAAGCAATATTATTCATTGGAGAAGTTCTCGGACAAGTTTTTTTTAGCTAATATTTATGAACCAATTAACTGATGAGCCTCCTCTAAAAACTGGACAAAAAGATCATTTGGGAGCATACAAATTATTTTGGAATAAAGTCTAATATATAATTAAAATATTTTATTATGTAAACTAACCTAATTGCTCAGATAGACTTAATTGAGCACCCCCCTGCCATAGCCGTGATGGCAGGTTTTTCACGACGTACTCAAATCACTAAAGTTTTTTTAATTCTAAAATCTATAGCAGGCACCTTTCTTATTACGTTGCACCTTTCTTTTGCGGTTTTTTAATTTTCTTACCCGCTTTTTCTTTCTAGCTTTTTTGGACTTTTTCCGATATTTTCCACTACTCGGTTTTTTAGCATTACCTACCCACTTTGTACTAGATGGTTTTGTGCTTGTAGTAGTCGGTGTATCTGTTATTATTTTTTCTTCAGAAACTTTGACTGGAATCTCTTCGGTAATTTTAGCTTCATTTTTCTCGCGAACAGACCAGCGCTTCATTTTTGTTTTCGGTCGCTCATAGGTAGAGGCAGCAGAAGCTGTTGCATGGGATAGTGCTGGCTTGGGAGAATACATAAGCTTGCCACCAGAAACATTATCGGATACCCCGGATGCTGGAGGCAGGGATTGGTCGGTAGTAATCTTTATCTGCTCGTTAACGGCATAGTCATCCAGATTAAACTGACTATTCAGAATATCAATATCATTAGCACCATCTACCTTTATAACAACAGTAGTAGATTTGTCTAATTTGTCGCGGTACTGTTTTTTTACCTGGCTCATAGCAACAGAATCAACCGTAAAAAGTACCATCAGGGTGAGGAATATCTGTTTTACTTTCATAGGATAAATTTTAAACAACATCACAAAAAGTGTACTTGGTTATGTAAACGATTATGATGGCAATAGTTCAAAATAGTAGAACAATATAGAGGGGTTATTATTTAGACGGTTCGTTATTGGAAAAGATACTCTTTTAGGATTTTTTTATAAAAATTTAAATGTATTGATGGTGTTTAGGGGGTTTTTTAAGGCAGGTTATGTGTGGATATGGATGTTTTAAGCGCAAATTTCAATTTAAGTTTTTTTTTCTTAAAATCCAGTAAAACGAAAAAAGAGACCATCCAATCGGATGATCTCTTAAAATTATTTAAAAGGCTTGTTTATTCTTAACTAGCGATTAAATTTCATCACATCGGAGATTAAGGTTCTTCGACCCTGGACAATTGAATAAATATAATATTGACCATCTGGTAGTCTGCTTAAGTCCCAGAATATCTCTGAGGTGCCCGCAGCTACAATTTTAGTCTCAATAATATTACCCCTGTTGTCACTTAATTCCATCTGCGTATCTGATACTAAAGGCTCGTTCAATCTCAAAAAGGTAGAAGTAGTAGCTGGGTTTGGATAAGTATATCCTTCAATCTCCCCTTCAATCTGGTGTACTACTATATCTGAAAACAATAATTCGCCCGTTGGATGAATTACTTTCAACCGGTAGTGACTGATGCCTGTCAATGGAGCAGGATCTGTAAATAAATAGTTACCGCTAAGGTCACCACTTACCGCTCCGATGATATCAAAGCTTCTACCATTATCAGAAGATCGCTCAATTTCATACTGGACATCTGCTATCTCATCTGTAATTGTCCAAAACGCAACTGAATTTTCGAATCGGTCCATCATCGTACCAAATTCTGCAATTGTCACCAAACTGTTTTCTGGCTGACAAGCACTGCTTCCAGCTTCTTCTACGACAAGTACAGAATCTTTACTAAGAATACAGCCACTTGGTAGTTCAATTAATAACTGGACGAAAATTTCCTCAGGACTCGTAAAGGTAAAAACAGCGAGCTGACCACTTCGAGATCCGAGATAGCTACCTCTTGAACTGTTTCCAGTGAAGAAATTCCAACTATAAATCGCATTACGTCCTGCATCGGTCGCCAAAAAGCTGATTTCTGCATCCGGACATATTGCCTGATCTACTTCAAAGTCTGCCGTAATTCCTGGATCATTCACTTCCTTAGCCACAATGTTAGAACTTGCTAAATACTCATTACAACCAGTGCCCTTGCTAAAACGTACGAAGTAGGTAGAAACATTAATCGTACCTGGCGCATAACTTTCGCTGGTAGCATCTTCAATCAGCACCCAGTTACGGTCGTCTATTCCAGTAGGAGGAATATTCGAATAACTATACATCCACATATAATCATATAAACCCGCTCCAGTTCCTGGTAATTCAATATTTTGAATCATTTCACTAGTAAATACCGTACAATTACTTTCGTCTTCACCAATGATTCCACCGTCGATTACATGTTCAGAAACAGTTATCGCCTCCTCAACGTCTTCCGTACAGCCATTAGCGGTAGTTACGGTCAATTGAACACTCTTTGCACCAGCATTGACAAAAGTAAAGTCAACTTGTATACCACTAGCGGTTCCGGCAAAAGGACTGTTATTGTCTGGTCCATCATAAAAGGCCCATTCGTACTGCGCATTGGCGCCCATGTCTTCCGCAAAAAATGTGGCGGCAAAATCTTGACAGAAACTTCGGTCAAGATTCATGATAGCAGATACATTGCTACAATCCAATCCTTCCGCTACCGTTACGATAAACGATTCGCTACAATCAAATTGATCGGTAACTGTCAATGAATAATCACCCGCTGCCACATTTTCCAGCCTAATGGTGGTGGCTCCTGTATTCCACAGATAGTTGTAGTTCGGGAATCCTCCGTTGACAACAGCTTCCAGAGTAGCATCGCTCATTCCTGGTGCACTTACTGGTGCTACGATTTCAATACTGCCAGCAATGGCATCCGTTTGTCCTACTTCAAAACTTTCTTCCTCGATACAGCCTTCTCTATCCGTTACGGTTAAAGTATAGATGCCTGCCGTCAGGTCACTAATACTTGCTTCGCTTACTCCGTTGCTCCAGGCATAAGTGTAAGGAGCAAAACCTCCATTCACATTGGTAGTAATTGATCCAGTATTTTCTCCATTACATCGAACGGGAATATTAACCACATTTCCAAGATTTAATTCCTGGTAACCGGGAACATTAT
>CALLLR010000004.1 GCA_938008185.1 uncultured Saprospiraceae bacterium | reverse complement strand
CAGGATCGGGAACTCGCCGCGATTGAATTCCGCCCGGGTAATTCAAAAATTGTGCACCACGCCTTAATTGCGTTTGATGAAACGGGCGCCGGAGCAGCAATGGATGCCGCTACGCCGGAGTATGGATATTTCTCCTACGGTGATTTCGGAATTGGTATTCCCGATTTTAGTACGGGATATACGCCCGGTATCCAGACCATTCGTTATCCGCAGGGAATCGGAGAGGTATTACCCGCCGGAGCAGATGTGTTAGTACAGGTACACTACGCGCCGACACCGACGGAAGAAACAGATCAGTCTTCTCTAAACCTCTTTTTTAAAGAATCCAATGATCCAATTCAACGGCCAATTCAATTGAGCCTGGTTTTGCCCAATATTTTACCAAATAGCTGGAATGAGTTTTTTATGCAACCTAATCAAATAAAATCCTTCCACGGTAGATATCCCGTCAATCAGGACATTAGTTTGTTTTCAATCTATCCGCACGCACATTTGCTTTGTCGCAATTGGGAAGTTTTTGCGGTAACACCCACCAACGATACGATCAACTTAATTAAAATAGAGGATTGGGATTTTAACTGGCAGGGCGCTTACACTTTTGATCGGATGCAAAAAATTCCGGGTGGTTCAACCATGCATGTCTTAGCAACTTATGATAATACCGTAGACAATCCACTAAATCCAAACAATCCACCTGCATTTGTTACGTGGGGAGAAAGTACGACCGACGAAATGTATATCATTGCGCTTAATTGGGTGCCCTATCAGGAAGGAGATGAATTAATTGAGATTGGTAATGAATTAACAAATATAGAAAATCCTTCGATTAACAATACCGTAAAATTATATAACCCGGTTCCCAACCCCGTCAGCGAAGAAGTACGGATCAGTTATTATTTACCTACTTCCGCCGACCTTAATCTGGGCATTTATACCCTGGATGGCAAGCAGGTGAAAAGTATCAGACAGACTTCTACACAGATGGCTGGGAATCATTCGACGCAAGTTCAAGTGAACGATTTAGCGACTGGTACTTATCTTTTGGTAATGGAAACGGAGGGTAAGAAGATCTCTCAGAAACTAGTCATCATGCGGTAGTATGTTATTGGTTTAAATTTTTTTGAAAAAATATTTTGTCGCAATTTGTTGTAAATCAACGAGTTGTGGCATTTTTTTTTTGGTGTTTGAATTTTTTTTGAAAATATTTTATGGAATTTTAGAAGGTGGAGCATCTAAGTATCGACAACTTTATTTCAAACTATTTTAAAATTCAAAACATGCAAGTCAAACCATTGCACACCGAACTCATCAGATCAGGTAACCGAAGTTTCTTTTTTGATATTAAACAATCCGAAAAAGGCAATGCCTACCTCACCATCAACATTACCCAAAAGCAGGAAGATGGAACCTATAACCGTGATAGAATCACCGTCATGGAGCACGAGATAGTAAGTTTCGGAGAGGGGATCATGCGAGCCATGATTAATTTCCGGCAAACGGGCCGCGAAGCCATCATCCAGGCGGCCCGCGAAAAATACCCTAATGCTTTTTCTCCCTGGACCAAAGCAGAAGATAAAACACTAACTGATTTTTACGTTCAAGAAATGGAAATTATCGAAATTGCTCAGGAACTGGGGCGTAACGAAAACGCGATTATCGCTAGAATCGAAAAACTAAAGCTTGACCCTAAATATGCTTCTGCAACCGTTTAATTTTTTTAAAAACTACCGGGGTAATATCCGGTAGCTTTTTACTTTTTTATCAATTTTTTAAATACAAGATTATGAATACCACTCAACCTTCTAACTATTTTTACGCTGGTGACCGCACCTATTTTTTTAATATCAGACAAACTAAAAAAGGCGCGAGCTATTTGAATATTAATATTTCTCAAAAAGATGAAACGGGGAAATTTAAAAACAAAGGTATTACCGTTTTTGAAAATGAAATGAAAGATTTCTCCATGGCCTTGATGCGTTCCGTTATCAATTTTCAGAAAACGGATAAAGAAGCACGGATTGAAGAAGCACAGAAAACTTTCCCAAATGCTTTTAAGTCCTGGACCAAACAAGAAGAGGAAACACTGGAAATTAATTTTGCCGACGAAAAAAATCTCACCGAATTATCCGAAATTTTAGGTAGAAAAGAATCCGCCATTCAGGCTCGTATTGTCAAACTAAGACTGGAAGAAAAGTATATCCTTTGAGAGCATTTGTTCAAACGTAGAGATAAGGTATGCCTTGTCTCTACGTTTGAACACTTCAACATTAAACTTGCCATAAATGGTAATAAAATATTTAATATTTCACGATACCTTGCCTAGCGGCAGGCAGGAAAGATACACACGTTTACTGATTCAACAAGCGAAGCGATTCAACAAGCGAAGCGACTCAATAATTCAACATCATATAATGAACTACGTCAATAAAATATCCATCAAAGCCTGGGCCGAAGCTGATCGTCCCCGCGAAAAATTATTATTAAAAGGCAAACAAAGTCTAAGCGACGCCGAACTAATCGCCATACTGATGGGCTCGGGTAGCCGGCAATTATCAGCCGTTGGACTAGCACAATTGATACTCCAAAGCAATAACCACAATTTGAATGAACTCGGAAAAAATACCGTATTGGATCTAAGAGAATTCAAGGGAATCGGCGAAGCCAAAGCCATCACTATTATCGCCGCTCTGGAATTAGGACGTCGTCGCCAGCTTTCTGACCTGCGCGAAAAACCACAAATCCGTAGTAGTCAGGATGCTTACCGGGAAATGGCCCCAATGATTCAGGATCTAACCCACGAAGAATTTTGGGTTCTTTTGCTCAATCGCGCAAACCGGATTTTGGGGCGAGCAAAAATCAGCAGTGGTGGCGTATCAGGAACCATGGTAGACGCCAAACTTATTTTTAACAAAGCACTAGAAAAGAGGGCCTCTTCCGTGATGCTGTTTCATAACCATCCTTCCGGCGGATTAACCCCTAGTCAGGCGGATATCTCTCTGACCAAGAAACTCAGAGAAGCCGGTAAATTTTTGGATACACAGGTCCTGGATCATCTGATTATTTCCGATCGCGGATATTATAGTTTTGCCGATGAGGGTAAATTATAGAAGTCGTTTAAGAATTCCAAAAGCAGCCGAGAGCTAGTGCCTCAGGCATAAATTAATTGAGCATATGGACTGGTAATTTTAAATCTGCTCTGCGTTAGAAAATTCCTCATTATGCTACGGCATAACTCCGGATTTTCTGCCTTGATCAGCTGTAAAATTACTGCCTCCATAAAC
>CALLLR010000003.1 GCA_938008185.1 uncultured Saprospiraceae bacterium | reverse complement strand
ATATGGACTGGTAATTTTAAATCTGCTCTGCGTTAGAAAATTCCTCATTATGCTACGGCATAACTCCGGATTTTCTGCCTTGATCAGCTGTAAAATTACTGCCTCCATAAACTCACTAACTTATTGCCCAAGGCACTAGCTGTTTGCTTTTCTGATAACGCGTTAGAAGAGAAGCAAATAGCAAATAGCAAATAGCAAACAGCTACCAGCCCCTTAACAATTCAAAAAAAAAAACATGAACCACATCACTTGTTTTGGAGAAGTATTATGGGATAAATTTCCGGACCATAAAAAAATTGGCGGAGCACCGTTAAACGTAGCGGTTCGATTAAAATCGCTGGGTAGTCAGGTGGCCATGATTAGCAGAATTGGTGGAGATGTCGATGGTCAGAAGATTTTGGCATTTATAAAAGAAAACGAAATTTCCGTCGCTGGAATTCAAACCGACCCAACACTACCCACGGGAAGCGTAAAAGTTACGTTGGATGCGACCGGTTCGGCCACTTATGAAATCCTATTTCCCAGCGCCTGGGATAATTTAGCGATCAGTCCAACTGCTCAGGAAATCGTAACTGCTTCCGACGCTTTTGTCTTTGGGAGCTTGATTGCCAGAAATGAAGTTTCTAAAAAAACACTTTATGCGTTGCTTAAAATAGCCAGGTACAAAATTTTTGATGTCAATTTAAGAGCGCCACATTATAGTAAAAATATCCTCGTCTATTTGATGAAGCAAGCTGATTTTATAAAATTTAATGATGAGGAAATTTTCGAAATAAGCGGAACCATGTCTGCCGGCAGGCAAGTGATGACCACCAAACCGGCTTCGCTGGAAGAGGCCATACACTATATAGCGCAACAAACGAATACCAAAACGGTTTGTGTGACAAAAGGAGGTGACGGAGCTATTCTATTTACGGAGAATAAATTTTATAATAATAGTGGTTATAAAGTAAAAGTGGCCGATACCGTCGGTGCAGGAGATTCTTTTTTAGCTTCCTTAATCAATAAGTTATTAAACAAGGAAGATCCGCAAACTGCCCTTAATTATGCTTCGGCAATGGGGGCGCTGGTCGCTAGCCGGGAAGGAGCCAATCCGGTGATTTCGGAAGAAGAGATAAAGGAAATTATGGCGCTGGGATAGGCTTTTACGCTAGTGCCTAATTCAAACTGTATTTTTAAAGCAGATAATTGGGACTGTACAACCAAGTGTGTGGCCTCCCATCCCTACGGGTTCGCTAATTATCATTAGCTCAGGCATCCCGCACCTTGTGTTCCTCCCTGATTCGGGAGGCAGGCCTGAAGGAAAGCTTCTGCGCTGACACACTTTAGGGGACACTCCCAAACAATTTTACGGATCCACCACACATCTAAACCCCGTATGATTCAATCCCGTATCTACGCTGGAGCCCATGCGCCGTGAATTTCGGTATCCCGAACAATAATCATCATTACACAAAAAAGAGCCACCCCGAATAATTTTTTCCTGTTGGTGCGGCATATACGGATTGTATCCTTTTGCGGGACCCTTTGTATTCGACTTTTTGGCTCCTTCATTTTTATAAAAATCAAAATCAAACCAGTCATTACACCACTCCCAAACGTTCCCGGCCATATCGTATAATCCGTAAGCGTTCGGTGGAAAAGATTTGACGGGAGCCGTCGTAAAATAGCCATCCGTTTTTTTATTTTCGTAAGGAAACATTCCCTGCCAAAAATTGGCTTTGGGTGCTCCCGCATTCACATCTTCGTCTCCCCACGGATACACCGCATTTTCCAGTCCACCCCGCGAAGCCCACTCCCACTCTGCTTCGGTGGGCAATCGCTTCCCCGACCAGGCGGCATAAGCGGTCGCATCCTCCCACGCAATCTGCGTTACGGGATGATCCATCTTGTCCCGGATATTGCTTTTCGGTCCTTCCGGATGCCGCCAGTTGGCCCCGATCGTCCAGTGCCACCAGGCGCCGGGATTGTTTAACGAAACTGGTTGATCAGTCGGTTTAAAAACCAAAGCCCCTGGTTGCAAAAGGCTGTCTGGCGGTTTGGGCGTATTGGGCGGCACCTCTTTTTTCAGATCTTCCCAACTAATCGCTCTTTCCGCCACCGTGAGATAATTGGTCCCCTTGACAAAAACGGCAAACTGCGCGTTGGTCACTTCCGTTTCGTCCATCCAAAAACTGGCCACTTCCACTTCGTGTTTTGGAAATTCGTTGAGATCGGCCTGGTCGTTATCTCCGCCCATACTGAGCGTACCACCGGGAATTTGGACCATTCCTTTCTTTGAAACAACAGAACTTTCCTTCGGTGCGGACGGAATGGATGCCTTATTTTCTCTGGGCTCGGTATGGAGACAGCCGTTGAGAAAAAAAAGGAACAGGATAAAAATATACAGAGGGGCTTTCATAGAAAATAAACGATTTATGGAGTATTACTTAGCACAGGGATTCCTGAGCAGCGCACGTTACTGGACATTTGCGGCTTTGAAGCTACTCCTTTAGAAAACTGGGAAGCTGGGAAGCTGGAATCAAAAAAAATATCCAGTAGAACAAAACAGTTATAAAAATACTCATAAAGTATTTACGATGGGAGGATGGAAGCTTCTTTAAGATATACTAAGCAAGACTGCTTTTTGCGGAGAGAGAGGTTGGGCAGATTAAAGGAAATGGTTTTAGAATGGAGCGAATTGATTTCTCTTGACCAGAATAGAGTTTTCGTATTGCAGCGAATAGCCATGATAATAATCATATCCTACCAATAAATTATGATGGGCAGAAAAATCTATTTGTGACTTTGCCGAGAAGGATAAAAAAACAATACTTCTGATTAAGAGATACCGAAATCTAAAATTTGTTGGTAAATCCTTCATTTTATTTATTTTGCTCACTTTTTATTCAAGAAAATCTACACTTCCATCATCCATATCATAGACCGCTCCCACAATTTTAATTTCCCCTTTTTCTTCCATTTCTTTAAGAATTGGACTATCCGTTCTGATCTTTTTAATGGTATTCTGGACATTACTTTGGCTGGCCATATGCACAAACTCCTGGTTCTTGGAGGTTCTATCGCCATCGTAGTCAATAGATTCCACGGCAGGTCTGATCTTAGCGAGCATGGGAGTAATATTTCCCAGTTTTACATCATCAACGGCTGCTTTGACGGCTCCGCAGTGTTCGTGCCCCAGAACGAGAATTAATTTCGAACCTGATACTTTGCAAGCAAATTCCATACTTCCCAAAATATCTTCATTGACAAAATTACCCGCCACTCTTGCCACAAATACATCGCCAATACCTCGATCAAAAACATCCTCAACCGGTACCCGACTATCTACGCAGGACAATACGATGGCTTTTGGAAATTGCGCTTTTACACTTTTTCTTACTTGCGCGGAATGGTCTCGGGCCGTAAGGTCATTTCGCATGAAACGCTGATTTCCTTCCTTCAGAGATTGGATGACCATGTCAGGAGATAAAGCGTCTTGCTCCGCCTTGGTCAAAACATTTTCTACTAACCCAACAACTTCTTCTGGCTTGTTTTCCGGTTGGGTGGCGGATGGTTGACTGCCATCTGTGCAGGCTGTAAATAAAACAGCAGCAATAATGATACTACTTAAAATGATTTTTTTCATTTTCTTAATTTTTTAAAAATTAATAAAAGTTATAAGATTAATTTGGTCTCTATTTTCCCTGTTCAAAAATTGATTCATATAACCAAACTCGAATTTGGCCGTCTGATTAAGCCGGTAACCAATTCCAAAATATAAACGATTTCTATCAAAAAGAATCTGCTGGTCATTAATGAAAATTTCGTTATATATTGAACCGTACCAGGTGTTGTCAATAATATCCTGATTGTTTATTGGAATATTTAAGGAAAGAAAATATCGAAATCTCAATCGTAAGTCGGCCCCTTCAACCCATCGCTGTTCAAACCGATAACGGTGTTGGACTTTTACTCTGGAAATCGAATGTCGGGTAATAAATTGTTGAAAAATTCTGTGTTCGTTAATATTTACTTTTTCGTCCAGATTATCTACGTAATTTTGACTGTGGATGAACCCGTATCCCAAAAGTAAATTATTGTTGTTTTCGGTCAGGTTATAACCGATTCCTGTTCTCAATAGTAATTGTTCCAAATCTCCAATAGCATTATAATTTCGATATTGGATTTCATGATGCCAGTTCCATTTAGCATTAATTTTTTTGTTGCCGAAGTATAACAACCAATTACCTAAATCGCTATTTTGAGCATAACTACTGGAAGACATTATCACCAGGATCGACACACAGATAAATACTATTTTGTTCATACTCTTTAAAATTCTTAAAAGACAGTATTGCTATCATATTTGACATTTAAACTACCCCATCTCTAATTTGTTCATATTTTTATAGGAAAGGTTAATTTTTTTACCAGGCTTTGCGCGGCATTCCATTGCTGGTTAACCCCATCAGATATTTGTCTTACCAAAATATCGATTCAGCTTCTTTATAAAGAATACTAAACTAAACTATTATATGGTGTTTTAAGTGAAAAAAAACAGCTATTTTTCAAAATTCCTATTTGTATACCAAATATATTATGAAGTTGTTCAGAAATGATGTGCCAGGACTTATTTAAGTTTCCTATTTAAAGCTGCCCGCTCGTTTTGATCGGTTTTTTGCGGTAAGCTGGTGTCCTCGTTCAGATACGCCGTTAGAACAACCGCCCCAGAACCGTCTCCCGGTAACTCGTCCCAATCGGTAGTTTTTTCTTACCCAAATGTACCATGTTCCCTTCCAGCGCAGCAACAAGATTAATATTGACCATGTAGGATTTGTGGATCCTCATAAACTGCTCCGTCGGTAAATCCTGTTGTAGTTTTTTCAGCGACCCCAGGCTCAAATATAGATAAAAAGCAATAATCCCCAATTAATTATAACTATAATTGCAGGTAATAATGGATTTGAAAAAATGAATTTCGCCATACTATTGGACAATTGGTTTGGAACTACTCCTTCAGGCTGGGAGACAGAATAGAAGGGAAACATCCAATAGTATAGCATTTCACTAAAAAAACCCGTTAAAAAGAAAATTTAGGGACATGAAATTAAATTTATTATAAAAATAAGAAGGTAGTTCAAGATAATTCCATAATTTTGGTTAACCAATTTATTGAATTAGCAAGACTCTAAGGGTTAATTGCACAGAAAACATATCAGATACGATGCTTGAACATTTTCACGAAATCAGCTCGGAAACACCTGTTGATAAAATCATAAGACAGATAAGGGACTTGATTACTTCCAGTCAATTGAATTCCGGAGATCGGTTACCGCCCGAACGAAAATTGGCGGATCGCTTAGGCGTTAGTCGTACCCACGTTAGAGGTGCTATCCGCAAATTAGAATTTTACGGCATCTTAAAAACGGTCCCCCAAAGCGGAACGCTTGTATCAGGAATTGGAATCACCGCACTGGAAGGTTTAATCACAGATGTAATTAAATTAGAGAAAAGTGATTTTACCTCTTTGGTAGAGACACGAGTAATTCTGGAAACACACGGAGCCAAATTGGCCGCGCAAAGAAGAACACCAGAGGATATCGCTGAAATTAAGAAAGCACTGGTCGCTTATGAACAACAAGTCATTAAAGGAAACTCTGCGGTGGAAGAAGATTTAATGTTCCACCTGAAAATTGCGGAGGCAAGTAAAAACACGGTTTTGAAATCACTCATGTTGATTATTACTCCGGATATCATCAATAATTTCATTCAATTTAAGGTCTGCGATGACCAAACCAACAAGGAAGTATTTAAAGATCACCAAGCTATTTTACAATGTATAATTGAAGGAGACGGAGCTGGAGCAAGCAAAGTAATGGAAGAGCATCTAAAAGACGTAGTTGACTTTAGTCAATCCGTGATAGCTTTAATTACCTAATTTAGCATAGTTAATCGTTCTCATAAAAATGGATATTTTAAACCATCTAAAAAAGTTACTCAATAGGACCAATAAATGATATATGTTTGGCACTTTAATTAGTTCAGCTTATTTTTGCCATTAAATAATAACCCGTAATATTTTTGTTAATATCGATTCAACCTAACTTATATTTTCAAAAATATTTGGAACTTTGAGTAGTTCAGTTTAATTTGGCGGACTATTCCGAAGAAGAAACACCATTTAATGTATATCCAATAAATAAGTATTCAATAATCAAACTTTTCTAATAAAAAAAGTAAACATGAAAAATATATTAATCAAAGCTCTTTTGTAACGGGTGCCAATTTTGACATCAATGGTGGATTGGCTTTTTCATAATTTAATTTTGCCGCTTGTTACTTGCTTTTCTGTTAACGCGTTAGAAGAAAAGCAAGAAGCAAGAAGCATTTTACCAACAACAACAACTAAACTAAACTACAAACATGAAAAAAGTAGTAACTTTTGGAGAGATCATGCTACGACTCACTCCTCATAATATGAAAAGATTTTCACAGGCACATTCTTTTGAAGCCATCTACGGTGGTGGTGAAAGCAATGTAGCCGTTTCTTTAGCCAACTATGGCGTCCCAACAGAATTTGTAACGCGACTTCCCGACAATGATATCGGACATTGTGCGCTTATGGAAATGCGCAAACGTAATGTGGGTACCCAGCATATCGCCTACGGTGGCGAACGACTCGGTATTTATTTTTTAGAAATAGGAGCTGTGAGTCGAGGAAGTAAAGTGGTCTATGACCGGGCACATTCTGCGATGGCAGATATCAAACCGGGAATGATTGACTGGAAAGAAGTATTTAAAGATGCTGGATGGTTTCACTGGACAGGAATTACTCCAGCCATCTCTCAGGGAGCAGCTGATGCCTGCCTGGAAGCAATTAAAGTAGCAAATGAAATGGGCGTCACCGTTTCAACCGATCTAAATTACCGTAAAAATCTTTGGAAATATGGTAAAGAACCCGGCGAAGTAATGCCTGCCCTGGTAGAAGGTTGTGATATTATTTTAGGAAACGAAGAAGATGCCGAAAAGCATTTCGGTTTACATCCCGAAGGATTGGACGTTACGGCGGGTCACGAAGTAGATGCGAAGTCTTACTTATCTGTTTTACAACAGCTAATGAAAATGTTTCCGCGAGCCAAAAAAGTGATTACTACCTTAAGAGGTTCAATCAGTGCTTCTCACAATACTTGGTCCGGTGTTTTATATGATGGTAAAACGTTGTTTGAAGCGCCAACTTATCAAATCACGCACATCGTTGATCGTGTTGGTGGTGGTGATAGTTTTATGGGTGGCCTTATCTATGGCCTTTTAAATTATCCGGACGATGATCAAAATGCCCTGAATTTTGCGGTGGCCGCTTCGTGCCTGAAGCATACCATTTATGGAGATGCGAATCTGGCAACGGTCTCTGAAGTAGAAAAGTTGATGAGTGGTGATGCTAGTGGTCGGGTAGCTCGGTAGGGGTATTGAATATTGAATGGTCAATATTGATTCTTCTGTCGTGAAGAAAACGAATAATGACTCCTTTAGCGTGGAGGAATGAATAATTTTTTAATAAAAAATAGCGATTCTAACCCAAAGGAATGAATAATTAGTTGTGGCATTTCTATCGCGGTAGAATTGCATTATTAATTATCTCATTATTCACTATTAATTATTATTAAACAATTAAAATACAAATGGCAAAATTTACAAGAATAGAAGTGGCGCAAAAGATGAAGGAGCAAGGAATGGTTCCACTCTACTACAACGCAGATATTGAGGTGGCAAAAAAATTATTAGATGCGATTTATGCGGGTGGCGCTCGACTGTTAGAATTTACTAACCGGGGAGATTATGCTCACGAGATTTTCGCACAGCTGTACAAGTACGCCGCGCAGAACATGCCCGATATGATCCTGGGCGTTGGCTCGGTGACGGATGGTGGTACCGCGAGTTTGTACATGCAATTGGGTGCAAACTTTATTGTTACGCCCGTATTGCGAGAAGATATCGCCGTGGTTTGTAATCGTAAAAAAGTACTGTGGTCTCCGGGCTGTGGAAGCCTGACCGAGATTACCAAAGCCGAAGAATTGGGTTGTGAGATTGTCAAACTATTTCCGGGTAGCATCTACGGACCAGCTTTTATCAAAAATGTAAAGGCGCCACAACCGTGGACCAATATCATGCCTACAGGAGGTGTCTCCCCGGATTATAAAAATCTGGAAGGCTGGATTCAAGCGGGTGCTTATTGTGTCGGAATGGGATCCAAGTTATTCGTCAAAGACGAAAATGGACATTTTGATTATGAAAAAACCCAACAGATTACTAAAGAAGCGCTGGAAAATATTCAGAAGATTAGAAAAAGAATTGCGTAAAAAAAGAAGCTGTCTCATTAGATTGAAAAAGGATACACGCCTGAAGTTATTTATGAGACAGCCTCTTTTTCTCTTTAAAGGTACCCGAAAATAAGTACTATATTTCGATAAGGTAGTTTATAATTACTACTCAGCAACACTAAAATTAACGACCTCTCTAAGGTGTTCTTTCATAAAAACACTCGCATTTTCGCCATCTTTACTTATGATCGCATTTAAAATTTTCCGGTGTTCTGGTAAAGCCTTTAATTCTGTTTTTTTATCACAAACTCGATAGGTAATAAATTGTTTAATAATATCTGGTGTAATAATTAACATCAAAGATTTTAGTACGGCATTCTTACTAGCCTCCGCAATCTTAAGATGAAACAATAGATCTTCTTCTACTGCAGTATTCCCGTTTTTTAATTTTAATTCGTACGCTTTTAGGGCTTGTTCCATTTCAATAATATCCTGCTCCGTTCTTCTTTGGGCAGCTAATCTGGCCGTACTTGACTCCAGAATCACCCTGGTTTCTACCAAATCTTTAAAATCGCTTCGCTCCAGTTTTAAAACATCGGTAATTAGTCCTTCCAGCGCCGGAAGTCCCATGCCTGCAACCACGGTTCCGCTTTGTGGAAGTGTTTTTAAAATACCGTAAAATTCCAGTTTACGGATCGCATCTCGAACTGCAGTTCTGCCTACACCCAATTTTTCGGCTAACTTTCTTTCTGGAGGTAACTTATCGCCCGGGTTCAATTGCCCGGAGGTGATGAGTCTCCGAATCTGAAGAATGATTTTATCTCCCGGAGATTCTGACCTGAGTTCACTAAAATGTTCTAACATAAATCTTATTGGTTGACCAATTTCCCTTTTTGCACGATTACTCAAAAATTCAATTGAAGGTAAAATGTACAACTTAGTTGAAAAATAAACAAGAAATTAAGGCAGTAATGCTTTTAATACAAAAAATCACCAGTGATTCCTCAATAAATTCCTATTTCATAACACCGCTATTTCTTAACATGCCAGAATTTTTTACTAAGAATTTATGGTATACTTTCCTTAAATAAAATTGGTTGACCAATTAACCAAGTCATTCTAACTAATATTATCAAGATGAAATTATCATCAATAGTTAAACTTCCTATCATCCATTCTGCCGCTTGCCCACTTGGCCGGCTTAAATATTTTCTTCCACACTACTCACAATCTGGTGCTTGGTTTTAACGCCCGACTCCCGCCAGATAATTTCGCCGTCCTTAAACAATGCCAGCGTCGGCACACCCCGCACCTGATAACGTTGGGCAAGTGCCTGATTTTGGTCAATATCAATTTTGATTACCCGAACTTTTTCACCAATTTCCTGCGCTACTTCTTTAATGATTGGAGCCAGCATTTTACAGGGACCACACCACTCCGCGTGAAAATCGATGAGGACCGGTTTTTCACCGTTGATGAGTTTATTGAAATTTCCTTTCATAAATTAATTGATTTTATAATAGTTAATCACGTCCTTTACGTAACCTATCTTTATTTCTTAGGGTTTTAGTTGGAACGATGGTATCCAGTATCTCATCCTCGTGCATTTCCTTATCCCTCTCCTCAATAATCGCCCTTTCCACGGACTCTCGCGTCGGTTTCTTTCCGGTCCACAGCCAATTGAGTCCGACCTTAACCGTATTTTTTACGGCCAATAAAAGGGGCAATAAGAATAGGGTCATAAAGGTCGCGTACGCAATTCCGTAAGCAACAGAGATGGCCATTGGAATTAGAAACTGAGCAGAAAAACTTTTTTCAAAAATCAAAGGTGCCAATCCAGCTACCGTCGTGATAGACGTTAAGAAAATTGCTCTGAAACGGGATCTTCCCGCCGCTACCATCGCCTTATGATAGGGTATTCCATCTTTGAGCAGCAGGTTAAATTTCTCAATGAGTACCAGCCCATCATTTACCAAAATACCGACGAGTGCCACAATTCCCAAACCAGATAAAACATTGATGCTCTGTCCGTGAATCCAGTGTCCCCAGGCCACGCCCACAAAACAAAACGGGATCAAAATAAAGAGCAATAAGGGTTGTCCGTAAGATCGAAAAACGAAGGCAATCACCGCGTACATCAAAATTAAAACGACAGGTAAGACCCTGCCCATCGCCGCACCAATTCTGGCAAAACCCCGATTTTGTCCTTCGTAAAGCGGGGTTACCGTTGGATATTTGGCGACAACTTCCGGCATTACATTTTGTTTGATATCGGCTAAAATTTCGGGCGCAGAATCTTTGGCATCGGAAAGATCTGCTTCCACCCGAATCTCCCGGCGACCATCAAGATGGTTGATGACAACATCGCCCCGTTCTATTTCGTAACTGGCAATTTCCGAGAGCGGAACCCGATTACCAGAGGGTGTAACAATTCTCATACGGTCTAGATCCGTGATACTACTACGGTTGGAGCGATCGTAGCGTACCCAAACCCTGATTTCATCCCTTCCCCGTTGAAAACGCTGTACTGCCGCACCAAAAAATCCGGACCGTACCTGTGACATTACATCATTGAGGGTCAAGTCCAGCAGGTAAGCGTTTTCTTTTAATTCAATCTTTATTTCCTTGATTCCCGCCGGATCATTATCTGTGACGTCCGCCAATCGGGAATTTGAACGAAAAGCCGCTTTCAGATCTTCTTTAGCTTGTTTTAATTCTGAGATATTATTTCCAACCAGAGATACGGATACCGGTTTTCCGCCAAAGGCATTTCCCGATCCATAGACCACACTTTCGGCTTCGTAAATTGGTCCGACTTTTTGACGGATTAAGTTAGAAACCACAGACGCGGGTACATCCCGATTTTCTCCCGGCAGTAAATTTAAGGTAAGGGTGGCATTCGCAGAACCGGGACCTAACCGACGAACCGTATTTTCGATCACCCGTAAGCTGTCGGTTTGCTGGCTTCTCAGGTCTTCGTTCGCTTCCCATGCGTAATTTTCGATAACGGTGATCAGCGAATCCGTTATCTCTTCACTCGTCCCCTGCGGTAATTTCAGGCTGATTGATACCCGATCCGAAGCAACATTGGGAAAAAAGGTAAACCGGATAATACCGCCCTGCATGGCCCCAATCGTAAGTAAAAGGAAAGCAACTGGAATTGCAAAACCGAATATTTGAAAATTTAAAACAAACCGCAAAACAGGTACATAAAGATTATCACGAATCCACCCGATTCCCTTGTCGGCCCAGATATTTAAAATAAAGGGTTTGGATTTTCGATCCAGTGCTCTGGAATGCGCCAGGTGAGCGGGCAGAATCAAAAAAGCCTCCACCAGAGAAATCGCCAAAATTATTCCAACTACTTTTGCAATTTGTCCGAAGAAGGAACCGAGTCTCTCGGGTAAAAATAAAAAGGTAGAGAAAGCAATAATGGTGGTTAAAATAGCGGCAATAATTGGTGGCATTACCTGTAAAGTTCCGTCGATTGCAGCTTGTACTTTCGTTTTACCGCTTTCGTATTGATCATAAATATTTTCCGCAATTACAATTCCATCATCCACCAGGATCCCGATCACGATGATCATTCCAAACAATGAAATTACATTAATAGTCATAAAGCTAGGCGCAAAAATAAATAGGCCTAAAAAAGAAAAGGGCAAGCCAACGGCTACCCAAAAAGCGATACTTGGTTTTAGAAAAATAGACAAAAATATCAGTACCAGAAAAATTCCGACAATCCCGTTTTCAACCAAAAGATTCTGTCGGTTATTTAAAGCAATCGAAGAATCAGAACTGACGTTTAATTTAATTACGTCATTTTTTTTATTAAAAACAGCGATGTATTCTTTGATCTTTTCGGTGGCATACAGTAGGTCCTCATTGTTGGTCGTACTCACCGAAATTTGCACCGCAGGATCTCCATTAAAATGTATTCGATCGGGTACTTCCGACCATTTGTCGCGCACT
>CALLLR010000002.1 GCA_938008185.1 uncultured Saprospiraceae bacterium | reverse complement strand
TTGTAATAATACGACGCAAGTTACACAAACCTTTAATGTTCTGGGGGACAGTGAAGGCCCAACGTTTGATACACCACCTGCGTCAATAAATGACATTAACTGTGAAGATGATTTGCCCGTTCAGGAAACGTTAACGGTGAGTGACGCATGTGGTACGGCGACGGTTACGTCGAGCGTGGATGCTTATACGGTTGATAACTGTAATGGCTATACGATTACGTACCGTTGGATAGCGACGGATAATTGTGGAAATGCGACGACGGAGACACAAACGTTTAATGTGTTACCAGACATAGAAGCACCCGTATTTAATACGCAGCCAACACCAATTGCAGATATTAATTGTGATGATGTTTTCCCAGCGATTGAAACGCTGACGGTTACTGACAATTGTAATAATGTAACGGTAACACCGAACATTGATCCTTATACAGAAGATTTATGTGCCGGATACGAAGTTACCTACCGTTGGGTTGCCACGGATGTTTGTGGTAATTCAAGTGAAGTGTCTACGAGCTTTAATGTGCTGCCGGATACGCAAGCACCAGTTTTTGATACTCAACCAGCAACAATGTCTGATATTAGTTGTCATGATGAATTACCAGTGATTGAGACTCTGACAGTTACTGACGATTGTAATAATGTAACGGTAACGCCAAATGTTGATCCTTATACCATTGATCAGTGTGGCGGTTATGAAATTACTTATCGTTGGGTAGCTTCAGATGCTTGTGGCAATACTAGCGAAGTAACTACCAGTTTCAATGTGCTACCAGATACGGAAGCACCAGTATTCGACGCACAACCAATGGGAATCGATCCGATTAGTTGTCATGATGAATTACCAGTTCCGGAAATTCTAACAGCGATGGATGCCTGTGGAAATAATTTGGTCACACATTCGATTGATCCATATACGGAAGATCAGTGTGGAGGATATTTGATTACTTATCGTTGGACGGCCACGGATGTTTGTGGTAATTTTAGCGAAACGACGACGACCTTTAATGTATTACCAGATACAGAAGCACCTGTATTTACGAGTGTGCCGGCTGACATGACGGTAGCTTGTGACTCATTGCCACCAGTTGTTTCACCGGAATTTACAGACGCTTGTTCTACGTCCGAAAATATGACTTTGAGTTTATCGGAGACACGAGTAGATGGTCAATGTATTGATATTCAGATATTAACCAGAACCTGGACGGTGACGGATGCATGTGGAAATACAGCTACTGCGAGTCAGGTGATTACCTTCCAGGGTTGTGGTCCAGATGTAGTAATTGTTTCCTCTACGGGTAATGAAGCTTGTGAGGCAGATGAAATTACATTGAGTCCATCCGAGATTACAGAATATCCAACGCCATTTTATCAGTGGCAATTTAGTAATGATAATGGAGTTACCTGGACGGATATTCCGGGAGCAACTAATTCCAGTCATACTATAGTAACGGAATTAATGGATGGAGGTGATTACCGTCTGAGGGTTGCGAATGACCCGAATGATATTCAGGAGCCATTATGTAGCGTAATTTCTAATAGTATCGGATTGATAGTACATCCTACTTATTTTGATGATCCACAGGTAGTTATCTGTGAAGGAGATTCACTCTTTTTAGCAGGAAATTGGCAGACGACTTCAGGCGTTTACACGGATAATTTTGTTTCTCAGTTTGGTTGTGATAGTACGATTGTCACTGATCTAGTAGTAATTCAAACCTTTAGTACTACGGTAAATGCCAGTATCTGTGAAGGAGAGACCTATAATATTGATGGTAATTTAGTAGATACTACTGGTATTTATTATGATACACTAGTTGGAACGGGCGGATGTCCTCAGTACATAATAACGATTTTGACTGTTTATCCGGTTTACGAAACACCAGTGGTCGTAGATATTTGTGACAACGAATTCTACTTTGTTGGAGGTGCTGATCAGAATACATCGGGTATTTATTACGATACACTTGCCACGGTTAATAACTGTGATAGCGTAATCGTGACCACCTTGAATGTATTGCCGACTTATGATCTTGCAGTCACGCAAAACATTTGTGAAGGAGAGACCTATTTTGCCGGTGGAGCTGATCAGACAGAGTCTGGAATTTACCGGGATATTCTGGAGACAGTTAATGGCTGTGATAGTATTGTACTTACGGAGTTGATTGTTAATCCGATTTACGCTCCAATAGTTACTACCGAAATCTGTAATGGCGACAGTATCTATCTGGGAGGAGCCTTCCAGTATGCAGCGGGAGTATTTGTTGATTCGTTGCGAACGATTTATGGTTGTGATAGTACGATTACTACCACGCTGATTATTCGAGATAATTATGCTGATACGTTCGATGTTACGATCTGTAGTACCGATAGTGTATTCCTCGAAGGAGCCTACCAGAATCAAGCAGGTATTTATATTGACAATTTTATGAGTGTCTACGGGTGTGATAGTATTGTTACGACTAACTTAACGGTTGATACCGCAACGATTCTAAGTGCCGAAGACCAATACATTTGTCGGGGTGAATCGATTGAGTTATTTGTAAATGGATCAGATGAATTGACCTGGGAGCCGAGTATTGGGTTAAGCTGTTCTACTTGTCATGATCCAGTTGCTTCTCCATTACAAACGACGACTTATACAATTACCTCACCCTCCTGTTTAGGAGGAGATACAAGTATCGAAGTTACTGTATTTGTTAATGAGTCACCACAAATCAGTGTTTCCCCATATCCGGATGTAACAATTTTAAGAGGAGAAGAAACTACGTTGATTGCGACCACAACGAACTCACTAGCGATTATCAGTTGGTACGATATGGCTGGTAATGAAATCTGTGGAGATTGTAGAGAGATCACTGTATCACCGGAAGAAGGAACGACTTACTACGCTCGTATTGATGACGAACTTGGTTGTGGTAATGAAGCCTCTGTGAATGTCAAAGTAGACAGTGATTGTACTATTGGAGAATTCCAGGTGCCGAATATGATTTCACCAAACGGTGACGGAGCAAATGATGACTTTGAGATCAGAGCAGAAGGAATTGCTGGTATTGATCTGGTAAGAGTTTATAACCGTTGGGGGGAATTAGTTTTTGAGTCAAATGATATTAACATCAAATGGGATGGAACACACAAAGGACAACCATTAAATCCAGGCGTATACGTTTACTACCTGGAAGGAAGATGTCTGGACGAAGCTAAGTTCACTCGTACGGGGAATATCACGATCCTTAAATGATTTAAGAATTACACATATATATATTGCGCCAGGCAGCAAGCGATTTATCGTTGTTGGTCTGGCGCTTTTTTTAGCAAAAAAAAGAAAATTGTGACAATTTTGTGCGCTAATGGCATGGAAATTGACTTTTATCTAATGTAAAACAGTACCATCCTTTTTGTTGGAAAAAATTACTACCTGCTGGCACGAATATTGACTTTGATACTAGTAGTTTCCTTCCGTTTTTCTTCCCTCTGTAATTATCTCCCCGTTATTTAATTTCCCCCGATTTCAACACACGAAAATAGAAGACTATTATGCTATGGTTTTAAACCCATTGCTAGTGGTTATTCCAATCATAATCAAACTGAAATTAACTAACCATGAGATCATTCTACCAAAGTAGTATGCTATTTCTGCTTCTTTTTAGCGGATTGGTCGTCAATGCTCAGGATATACATCTATCGCATATCCACGCTTCACCAACTGTTTTAAATCCATCGTTAAATGGACTCTTTACCGGTGATACCAGATTAATAGCCAACGCAAGAACCCAGTGGACGGGTATCACTAATGGTTATAAGACCATGGTCGCATCCGTTGATCGAAAGTTATTCGTAATGAGAAATTCTGACCTTGTAGGAGGAGGATTACAACTCTATACAGATGTAGCCGGGGATCTTGGATTCAGAACGAGTTCAGCTGGCTTATCTTTATCCATGCTGAAATCACTGGATGGCAGCGGATCAAATTATGTCTCATTTGGTATTCAGAATTCATTTGTTACAAATAGTGTTGATTATACTAAGATTGTCGCCAACGACGATGAGCCAATCGTTGATGCGGGAACAAATGATAAGATTTTTTATTGGGATATAAATGCTGGACTATCCTGGTTTTATGCTCTGGATCGGGATAACTCTTTCTATGTAGGTGGTAGTTTATTTCACATTAATCAACCGAAGGTAGGATTCTTTCAAAGAAACTCTTTTACCAACGGAGAAAAATTATACAGGAGATGGCTAATTCACGGAGGAGGTGATTTTAGAGTAGGAAAAAGATCTTACCTGAAGCCTAGTTTTATCTTTCAGGATCAAGGACCACATCGAGAAATTACGCTAGGTAGTTTTTGGAAATTTAAAACACTCAAAAGCCACCGTACAAAATCTCCTTCTTCAATTCACTTTGGTGCCTGGGTACGCTGGCATGCTGATGTAGATCTAGTAGGTACCGATGCGGTGGTAGCAGCTATTCGAGCGGATTATAACCAGACCTATTTTACGTTTACTTTTGATTTAAATATATCTTCATTGACCAAAGTTAGTTACGGAAGAGGAGGACCAGAATTATCTATCGTACATATTTTGGAAAACAAAAGACAAAGAAAGCCTGCAAAAGTTCGGTGTCCGGACTTCTAAGAATACAACAACATACCAATATAACCATGACGGAGAGCTTCATTCATTACGAATGAGGCTTTTCCACTTTTATCTGGTACATTATTTGCCAAAATAAAAATAGTAGACTTAGCATAATCTTTAATTCTATTCTTTTTTTCGCTAAAATCTACTATTTTCCGACCTGAAACTACCGACCATAAAATTTTAGTTTCCCCCATGTACATCTTTCTGATTTCATCAGTTAGTAATCGCCAGTAATCACCACTTAAGTACTGCACGAATACTAACCTAATTATCGTATTGTCATGGCGAAGTTCAAGTATGTAATTTTCCTTAGTTTATTTTTTAATCTTTCAAGTTCGGCCCAAATTCATTTTGAAAGTCAAGTTTTTGAAAAACTTGGAAAACCCTTTCTAAATAATGCCTCTTCGGTAGATGTCAGTCCAGATGGTCAGTTTCTTTACGTAAGTAGTTTTGATGAAGATGCAATTACTGTTTTCGAAAGAAATACGGACGGTAGTATTATTTTTGTGGAAACACAGAAAAATGAGGTGGAAGGAATCTCGGGGTTGGGAGGAACTTATGACGTGAAAGTCAGTCCGGACAATCGGCATGTTTACGCTACCGGACAAGAAGAAAACTCCATTGTTTATTTTGCAAAAGATGAATCAACTGGCCGACTAACGTTACTGGGGAAATATCAGGATAATTTAAATAATATTGATGGTATCCAAGGCGCGTATCTAATGGACTTTACACCAGACGGTAACTATTTGTACGTAGTAGGACAGGACGAAAATGCGGTAGCGGTTTTTACTCGAAATGTTAACGATGGTAGCTTATCTTTGGTTCAGGTGATTCGTAATAATCAGAATGGAAATAATAATATGAATTTTCCGGTAAAGGTAAAAGTAAGTCCGGATGGTCGTCAGGTGTTGGTAACCAGTTACGCAGATAATGCCATTACTTGGTTCAATCGCAATAATAGTAACGGAAGATTAACTTATGCTGGTAGCCGGTCTGATGAAGACATTCCAAATGATGTATTATTAGGTGCGTCTGGATTGAGCATTAGCAAAGATGGAAAAAACGTTTACGTTGCTAGTAGTGATGGAGGAAGTGTAGAAGTATTTCGCCGAAATCAAAATACGGGCAGTTTAACTTTTATTAAAAGTTTTAGTGAGTCAGAAAATAATGTGAGTGGTTTAGAAGGTACCGTTGCGATTACAGTTAGTGCCGATGATCAACAAGTTTATGCTACGGGTACAGGAAGTAATGCGTTGGTTATTTTTAATCGAAATGTAACCACTGGAGATCTTATTTACCAAGAGACCCTCAGAAATGGAGAACAAAATATTACAGACCTTGATTTTCCAGTTGCGTTTGCGGTGAGTGATAAATTTGATGAAGTTTATGTAGCAGATTTTGGGAGTAATGCTCTCCTGTCATTCAGTAGAAATGAGGTAGAAGAAACGCTGGATTTTGCTTATAGCGAACGAGGAAGCGGTCTGGGAATTACGGGACTTCGCGGTGCAGAAACGGCAGTCATTAGTCCCGATGGAAATTATTTGTACGTTGCGGCAAAAGAAGGAGACGCAGTGAGTATTTTTGCTCGTAATCCCGAAAACGGGAGGTTGACCTATATTGATTTTTTAGAAGATGGAGGAGGACTGGATGGTTTGAATGGTGCTACGGAAATAATTATCAGCGCTGATGGAATGGATGTTTATATTGCAGGATTTTGGGACAATACAGTTACTCATTTTCACCGAGATGTAAATACTGGGTTACTAACTTTTTCAGATAAAGAGAAAGACGGACTATTCGGAGTAGATGGTATTAGTGGTACCAACAGTCTAGTATTTTCAGAAAATGAAAATTACGTTTACGCTGCAGGCTTTTTTGATAATGCTATTGGGGTTTTTGCCAGAGATTCCGATGATGGAACGCTGGAGTTTGTAGATGCTATTTTTGATGGTGAAAACGGAGTGAACGGACTTGAAGGTGTTACTAAAATAATTTCAAACAATGACCAGACCAGACTCTACGCCTTGGGAAGTGTCGAAGAAGTCATTGCTATTTTTAATATAGACAACCAAAATGGAGGGCTAGAATTTCAGGAAATGATTGCTGCGCCGGCAGCGGTTAAGATGGAGCGGGGTAGTACTGATCATATCTATACCGTCAATCCTGCTACAAGTAGTGTAAGTCAATTCAGGATTACTCCGACTGGAAGTTTAACGCTGGAAATGACCTACGAAGCTACTGCCGGGGGAGGAGGATTTGGAGGTTTGAATACCGTGGATAATTTAAATTTAAATCCCAATGGAGATTTAATTTACTTTAGTTCTAAGGCTGAAAATACTATTGCTGCTTACCGACGAAACTTGGTTACCGGTGCGCTGACTTTTGAAAAAGTACAGCGAAACGATGAATTTGATGTGCACAGCATTGCGGGTGCCTCCAGCGTAGAAATAAGTGCAGATGGAAAATTTATTTATGTTACCGCAGCGGATGATAATGCAGTAGCCGTATTTAGTTGCACTTATTTTTTTAAAGAAACTACTACAGTTTGTAACGGAATAACAGTCACACTTGCTGGTCAAAATTACGATGAAACCGGGATATATCAAGAGACGATTGAAAACGATAATTGTATCATAAATATCGACCTGGACTTAACGGTTCAGCCTTCTGAATATAATCTAGCGGTAGACCTCTGCGACGGAGATATTTATATTCTGGGCGATCAAGCTTATAATAGTTCTGGTGTTTATTCTTTCGACTTTATATCTACTTTGGGTTGCGATAGTACCGTAACGGTAGATCTTACTGTTGTAGACGCTTTTCAACCCATCAATCAGACCGTAGAAATCTGCGAGGGGGATAGTTTTGAAATTGGTGGAAATAGTTTTTCGGAAGAAGGAACTTATGAAGTTGTCTGGCCAACGAGTAGTGGTTGTGACAGTACCGTATTATTAGATTTAAGAGTTGAACCGGTCTCTAATACAACGGAAACCGATGTACTGTGCCAAGGAGAATTTTTTGTTTTTGGAAACCAGAATTATATTCAAAGTGGGGTATACACTAATTTGTTTTCTACCGCTAAGGGATGTGATAGCACGGTAACGCTAATTTTAAGTATTTATCCGGGAACCACCGAAGTTGATGCTGTTATTTGTGAAGGAGAATCCTATGATTTTGATGGACAATCATATACGGAGACCGGTATCTATCAGGGGATTTTATTGTCAAATAATGGTTGTGAAATTGAAACTACCTTATACTTGGAAGTAGTAGAAACAATTACCGTAGAAGCTACTATTATTGAAGATGAAGGAAATGGACTTGGAGGTATCACACTACAAACACTCGGAGGATTACCCCCTTACTCTTACCAATGGAATAACGGTGTCACGATTAGTGAAGTACATAATTTGACTCCGGGAGTTTATGCGGTTACTGTAACGGATGCTAATGGTTGTAGTGAGGAGCTTTCATTACCGGTCAATTTTGTTACGTCAGTAGATGATATAAAAACGCTTTCAAAAATTAATGTCTTTCCAAATCCAAATACCACAGATCAGCCCTTAAATATCAACCTGAGTTCTACCAACGTCCAATCTATTCAACTTCAAATTCTAACACTATTAGGAGCGAAAATAGTGGACCAAAAAGAAGCACTTGTAAGTGGGATAAATAATTTACAAATAGATTTATCGCTCAAGAGTGGGATTTATTTACTCTCAATAGTGGATGAGAAAGGAATCAGGGTAGTTCGTAAAATAGAAATTTTCTAAAAGGCTAGAGTATTTTCAAATATTTTTATATAAAGATTAATAACAATATTTAAAAGCAATGTCAGACATTATTCTGGCATTGCTTTTGTTCTTATACATTATATTATTATTTAATTTAAAGAGCTTTCCTCTTCTTTGCTTTTCTACCTAAAGGCTTTCCCTTTGTGTTCCCAAATACCGTTGTTCCCTTTTAATAGTTAGAAACAACCAGTAAACATATGAAAAAGGTTTCCCCCCTGGCAGTGAGCAACTCACCGCTAACTGTAGCTTGCTACGCTGGACAGCGTATTGGATTATTGATCACACTACTTTTTACAGCGACTTTACTTTTAGCCCAAGATAATTGTCCGAATGCCGGAATATTTCTTGACATTCCCGATATTTGTGAAGGAGAAGAATTATCTCTGGAGGTTATCCGTATGACAATTATGGATAGTTTGGATAATGGAGAGACGGACTTCGGCGTTAACTTCGTTAGTTTTCCAGGAACGACAATTCCTGCTGATCCTTACATTGGAGGTAATATTATTGCTAATGTACCAAATGAAGATTTAACCGGAGGTGCAGATGTTTTTTATGGTGCCAGTACAACCGGAGGAGAAGATTTGATTCCGAATACTTACATTATATGTACGACACTCGACCCAGTACCTTCCAACCCAGCTTGCCGACCGACCAATTGTCAGGAAGTAACTATACTGGCAGGTCCAATCGTAACTTTTGTTGCTCCGGCCGATATTTGCGAAGATGGACAAGCGGTAGTTCTAGACACGGGTGAGCCGTCCGGCGGTACCTATAGCGGAAATGGCGTACAAGGCGATGGAAGAGGTGGTTTTGAATTTAATCCGGTTTTATCGGGGGTAGGTACTCACATTATTAATTATACTCTCGGTAACCGTGATGGTTGTTCTACAACGGTGATGGATAGTATTGAAGTTTTCGAAAATCCAATAACGACCATTAGTGATTCAGAAGATCGTTGTACTGGTGGAGAAGATGCTGTTTTTGTAGGCGGACCAGGTTTTACCGGAACGTTTGATAGTGACGCAATTACCGGATTTATGGACAATAGTGATGGTACCGCTACGCTGGATGTAAGCGCTGCCGGAGCAGGAACTTATACGGTAAACTACAATTATACCGATGCAAATGGTTGTTTCGCTACTGCCTTTACAGAAATCTCTATTTGTGAATCTCCTTGCCCTACCATAAATCTATTTGCAGATATACCAACACTTTGTGAATTTGAAGAAATTAATTTGATTATTGATCGGATTACATTGATTGATTCGCTCGATAATCAGGAAACAGATTATGGAATACTTTTCACTAGTTTTCCGGGAAGTACCCTTCCGGCTGATCCTTATTCGGGTGGTGATAGCCTAACCTTTTTGGAACGGGGAGATATTATGGGAGGTACAGATGGTTTTTATAATTTAAACACGACAGTTACAAATACGTTTACCGCCGGATCATATAGCATTTGCGCAACCTTAAATCCACTACCCGGTGATCCAGCATGCCGACCTTTTTTGTGTCAGCAAATTTCTATCCTTTCGGCTCCCGCTGTAACCTTTACTGGACCGGCGGATCTTTGTGATGATGATCTACCCGTGGCGCTGAATACTGGAAGTCCGACCGGAGGTAATTATAGTGGACCAGGTGTTCAATCCGATGGAGCAGGAGGATTCGAATTCTCTCCTGTATTGGCGGGTGGTGGTATTCATATTATTTCTTATGAAATTTCTAATAGAGATGGATGCTCAAATACTGCCACAGATGCAGTCATAGTATTTCCCTTACCAATGCTCAGTATTACCTTGCCAGCAACTATCTGTGAAAATATTCCTGCTTTTAGTTTAAATGAAAGTCCAACTGGAGGAACTTTATCTGGAAACGGAATAGTTGGGAATAACTTCGACCCTGCGGTCGCAGGTGTTGGCGTGCACACGATCACATATGATTTTACAGATGCCAATAATTGTAGTAATACTGTTAGTGAAACAATCGAAGTATTTGCTGCACCCATCATAAATTTTTCTACTCTATCAGATTTATGTGTTGATGCAGGTGTACAAACAAATATAAGCGGTGGTACTCCTTCGGGCGGTACTTACGGTGGTCCTGGGGTTATCAATAATCCTGATGGTACCTATAGTTTTGATCCGGCTACGGCCGGTGCAGGCATACATTTAATTGAATATACTTTTACTGATGGAAATGGATGTGAGGCCGTGTCATCGGACGAGGTAGAAATTTTTCCGTTACCCGATGTTACATTTATGGCCCCCATAGACCTATGTGTGGATGCTGGTGTACAATCTGCCTTAAGCGGAGGAACTCCTGCAGAAGGAATATATAGTGGGCCCGGTGTTGTAAATAATTCTGACGGTACCTATAGCTTTGACCCGGCTACGGCGGGTATAGGTACTCATTCGATCAATTATACTTATTCCACTCCTGACTCTATTGAGGTCTTTGACAATATAGGTTTTGACGCAGTAACAACCTTTGTGATCAGTGATGTAACCAGTACCGTCATAGCCGCTGACGATTTCGTATTAGCCTCCGATCAAGAAATTATTACGGTTGCGTGGACTGGTGCTTACGCTAATCCTCCTGCAACGGATGATTTTACGATTGTAATTTATAGTGATGGAATAGGAATGCCAGGTATAATTCTAAATACAATTTCTATTGGAGATAATGTAAATAGAACAGATATAGGGGTTAATATTCTCGGTTCTGATGTGTTTAGCTATGAGGCCATGATCCCTTCATTCAATGCAACTGCTGGAACTACTTACTGGATTTCTATTTATAATAACACACCATCAGGAGCTACCTGGACCTGGTCAAGAAAAGTTGGAGGAGGAAATTCAATAGCATCTTTTGATCAGGGTAATACTTGGACGCTTGCTCTGGGTGGGGAGTTTGACTTTAGGCTTGCTGCCAGCGCAGTATCTTGTACAAATACGGCTACAGATATGGTAGAAGTGTTCGCAACCCCGATGGTCAGTTTCACAGCTTTGGCAGATTTATGTATCGATGCTGGCGTGCAAATGAATGTTAGCGGTGGCAGTCCGCTGGGCGGTAGCTTTACGGGATCTGGAGTAACAGACAACGGCGACGGAACGTATAATTTCGATCCTTCACTCGCAGGTGCTGGGGCCCATACGATCACTTACAGTTTTACGGATGGGAATGGTTGCGACGAAACGGCGATGGATATGGTAGAAGTATTCGCAACCCCAATGGTCAGTTTCACAGCTTTGGCAGATTTATGTATCGATGCTGGCGTGCAAATGAATGTTAGCGGTGGCAGTCCGCTGGGCGGTAGCTTTACGGGATCTGGAGTAATAGACAACGGCGACGGAACGTATAATTTCGATCCTTCACTCGCAGGTGCTGGCACCCATACGATTACCTACAGTTTTACAGATGGGAATGGATGCGACGAAACGGCGATGGATATGGTAGAAGTATTCGCAACCCCGATGGTCAGTTTCACAGCTTTGGCAGATTTATGTATTGATGCTGGCGTGCAAATGAATGTTAGCGGTGGCAGTCCGCTGGGCGGTAGCTTTACGGGATCTGGAGTAACAGACAACGGGGACGGAACGTATAATTTCGATCCTTCACTCGCAGGTGCTGGCACCCATACGATTACCTACAGTTTTACAGATGGGAATGGATGCGACGAAACGGCGATGGATATGGTAGAAGTGTTTAATTTGCCAATGGTTGCTGAAACCCATCAAGATGTTTCTGAATGCATCGGAGAAACCAACGGGAGTATTGATCTAACAGTAACGGATAATGGTATCTTTAATTTTAATTGGGTAACGGTTGATGGTAGTGGTTTAATCACTGATAGCGAAGATCAAAATAATTTATCTGCCGGAGAATATATGGTGACGGTTATGAATGCGACTACTTCTTGTAGCACAACTTTAACCATTGAGATCATGGAAGGGATTGATGTAGTAGCTCCCGTTATGAATTGCCCATCTGACATTACGATTAATTGTGTTGATGATCAGAGTATTTCCAGTCTGGGGATGGCAACAGCTACCGATAATTGTGACCCAAGTCCGATGATTAGTTTTGTGGATGATTCAGATTTTACAGGGTGTAGTGGGACTGGGCAAATTATTAGAACATGGATGGCTACCGATAATAGTAATAATATGACAATCTGTGAACAAATGATCAGTATTGTTGATAATGACGCTCCTGTGTTCGATATGCTTTCCACAATGGAGGTAGTTGATTGTCCGCAGGAAATACCCGCTCCGGTAGCCTTAACGGCAACGGACGAGTGTACGGGACCAATTACTCTGATGCCAGAAATAACGACAATTGATCAAACCTGTGCAAATGAGTTTACCAGAATTTATACCTACAATTTTGTAGATGACTGTGATAATGCAACGGTTTTCACCCAATCTTATCAAGTGGTAACGAGTCCACCGGTACTTTTAACTTCGCCACCTGATTATACTGTGGCCTGTGAATTAGATATTGTTTTATATCCTCACTTGGTGAGTGTAAGTTCTTCTTGTGATGGCCCATTACAAATAAGTAGTGTGCTGAATGGACCCTTTGGTGCAGCAGGATGTTCTGGTAGTACTTACGAAGCGGTTTATTCCTGGACGGATGGTTGTCACACGGATTCGGTTGTACAGATTTACACCTTGGAAAACGAAGGCCCAGAGTTTGTTTGTCCACCTTCCATCTGTGTGATTGATTGTTTAGACGATCCAAATTTGATGCAAAATACATTTGATGAATACGCTGATTTTGCGACAGTGAGCACCTCTTGTTCCGCCAGTACCGTAACCATTACCAATGATTTTGCAGAAAATAATTTTATTAATAATAATTGTGGAACGGGGAGTAGCATTGCGTATCCAGGCGCCTTAGAGTATCAGGTCGTAACTTTTACTGCTACGGATGGCTGTAACCGTTCTACGACTTGTACCGCAATAGTGGTAGTAGTAGATAATACAGCCCCTGAATTTAATGGGACACCCGTAACAGGTTTTGCGGATTGTGGAAGCGACGTACAGGCCACTTATGATAATTGGGTGAACCATCAGATCACTCGATTGGACGCAAATGATGCTTGTGGATTCGATGGTGCGGTAGAATTAACCTACAGTCCGGAAGCGCCGACGATTAATAACGGAAGTCCTAGTGTTACGCCTGTAACTTTTACGGCTAGTGATGCCTGTGGAAATAGTAGTGTAATTACAGTTTCTTTTATCGTAGAAAGCGAAGGCGGCCCGGCATTTGCGCAAGTGCCGGCTGATGAGATAATTTCTTGTAACGATTTATCTGCTATTTTTGGAAATGTAATATTATTCGAAAACTGTAGTTCGGCAATAATCACCTTTGAAGATGTTTATGTTATTGGAGATGTTTCTAGTTGTGATAATCAGGAAACAGCTATTTTGCGAAGAACCTGGACGGCCACGGATGCTGCGGGAAATACTGCTACGGCGAGCCAGGAGATTACCATAATTCCAGGACGGGCCAACGTCGCAGGAACCATATTTACAGAAGAAAACGAATTGGTATCTGATATTCATTTAGCCGTATATTTAAATAATGGAATGATGGATGAGCAGATAACAACCGAACAAGGAACATACAATTTTGAATTGCCCGTTCAAAATAATTACGAAATATTACCGACTAGAAATGATCATCCTTTAAATGGAATTAGTACCTACGATCTGGTATTGTTAGGGCAACATTTGTTAGAAATAAATACCCTGGATTCGCCTTATCAACTGATCGCTGCCGATGTCAACAATTCTGGTTCGGTAAGTACTTTGGATATGATTGCACTTCGTAGAATGATTTTGGTCATTGATACAGAATTTCCGAATAATGAATCCTGGAGATTTATTGATGCAGATTATTTATTCCCAAATTCTGATAATCCATTTTTAACAACCTTTCCGGAATCACACAATATTAATGGTTTGAGTAATGATCTTACAAAAGACTTTGTTGCAATTAAAACGGGAGATCTTAATCAATCAGCGGTAGCCAATGCATTATTGGAAGGAGATGTTCGGGAGGATCGCCCCCTCTGGTTACTGGAAATGCCGGATGAATTGATGTATCGTGGACAAGAATACTTAATACCAGTTACCGCTCATCAGGATGGAGTGGTCAATGGGTTTCAGTACACTTTAACATTTGACCCGGATCTAGTTGAAGTTTCTGCTGTTGTCGCGGGAGCTTTAAAAGGGATGAATATTGAAAGCTTTGGTACCCAGGCGTTGGATCAGGGTTGGTTAACGACTAGTTGGCACCAGCCGTATCCAGAAACCGTTCTTAAAGGTGATACAATATTTGCAATAAAATTTATCCCAAAGAAAAATATAGGTTTAAATAAATTATTCTCTATTAATTCATTTAAAACCCCTGCGGAAATGTACACGGGTTCTGAAATATTAACTCCTGGCTTGACTTTTAAGGTAAAAGGTGCCTATAAGGTTTACCAAAATGTACCCAATCCATTTTCAACCAGCACTACTATTGGATTTGAACAACCAGCGTCTGGAACCGTTAAACTCACAGTTTTTGATGTAACTGGTAAAAGACTTTATCATACCAAGGCAACTTTTGGCCAAGGTTATCAAGAATTTGAAATACAAAAAGAAGATTTAAACAATACTGGAGTCTTGTTTTATAAGCTTGACTTTGAAAAATATTCTAGTATTAAAAAAATGATTTTAATAGATTAGTTCGGTAGAATATTTTTTTAATATTTAAATAGCGCTAATTTTTCTAAAAAATTAGCGCTATTGTTATTTTTTTTGTACTTTTATGAAGTATTTTGCTTCAAAAAGTCTTTTGATGACGGTTTTCTTTTCCCAAATAGCACAAGAATTCTGGAATCCCAATCACCTAAGTATATAACAGTTAGTTCTTTTTTAAGAATTATTTTGAGAAGATCAAAGTAGGTTTCCTATTACTATGTAATGGATAATCTGTTGTGTACGCGTATATTAAATCTTATAATTCAGTTACATATATAAATCACAAGTACTTGGCCTTTACGCCTCTTACACCAAATCTTACTAAAAATGAGCAACAACTTTACAAAATTCTTTTCTACGCTTTGCTGCCTATTCCTGTTTACAGGAATAATGCATAGTCAAGATATTACCCATCCTTTTAATACGGATGCCAGTTTTACGATCGTTTCTGGGCTCCCTGCTGTCAACTATTATGATAATGGTGGTCCAGGTTGTGATATCACAGGATCCGGGGCCTATTTAAATAATTCAAATGCTTCAGCAGTACTTTGTCCAGATGTAATGGGGCAACCCGTAACCATAGAATTTCTGGAGGTAGACATAGAAACCAGAACAAACCCTGTTTGTTGGGATTTTTTAAATGTTTATAATGGAAATAGCACTGCAGCTACCCAACTCTTTACTGGTTGTGGAGAAGAAGGCTTTCCAGTTTGTGTTGGTGGTTTTGCCGGAGATGGTAGTGATGGTGGTTCAATAGAAGGTGGACCGAACGATATACATGGTTCGAATGTAGCCCTTCCGCTTCTTCCAGTGAATAACATATTTACTTCAACCGATGCCACAGGATGTTTAACAGTTGAGTTTACTTCTGATGGTTCCGTTGATCAGGGTGGCTGGACTGCTTTAGTGAGCGCGCCAGCGGTAGCTGGTGTCTGTACATTTACCATAGACTGTCCTGCTGACCTTACCATAATGGCAGGAGACCCGATTCCGGCTGCTCCAGCTAGTGAAGCAGAATTTACGGCTGCGGGAGGAGTCATTACCGGTAGTGCCGCCTGTGGAGGATTTACGGTCACCTCGGTAGATAGTCCAGTCACTGGTGATATCTGTACCGGAAGTAATTTAATGAGAACCTTTACGGTTTCTCAGGCAGCGGATCCTGCTAATAGTATGACTTGTACACAGCAGATCAACATCAGCCCACAGGCAGCTCCGGTGATTGTTGCCCCTGCCGATGTTTCTGCTAATTGTATCGCAGATGTAGATATTAATCCAGCTAATGCAATGGTAACCAGTGCCGATCCCAATGTAATGGTAACGGCAGCAGTAACTTCATTTGTTGGATCGCCAGAATGTCCTGGATCTTCGGCAATCGTGACGTATACCGCCACAGATAACTGCGGGAATATTGCTACTGCTACCCAGACAATTAATAATAGTACTCCAGCTGGAACTGGCGGACCGGTGATTACCGCTTTTCCTCCTACGGATACGGTTGATTGTATCGTAAATCTAATTCCCAATTTTAATCTGGTAGAAGCAACCACTAGTTGTGGTGGACCATTTACGGTAACAGCTTCCGAGCCAGTGCTAATTAGTGGATCAGCTTTGTGTAACGGTGCTCGGTACAGTTCTACATATACGGTAACGGATGATTGTGGCAGAACTACTACGCAGGACCGTATCTGCTTATTGCAGAACGATGGACCTGAATTTGTTTGTCCAGCTCAATATTGTATTATCGAATGTCCACAGGATGACGCGGAACTGCAAGCTAAATTTGATGCTTACGCAGCGCTTGCTACCGTCAATACTTCTTGTGTCGGACAAGCGGTTACGATTACCAATACATTTAATCCAAACTTCTTTATCAATCAAAATTGTAACAATGCTGGACCTTTTGCAATTCCAAATACACAGCGTTACCAGGTTGTAACTTTCAGAGCTACCACTTGTAGTGGTACAACATCTTGTACTGCCGTCGTAGCAGTGGTTGATAATACACCTCCAACAATTCAGGGAAGCCTTGCCGCCGGTACAGCAGCATGTAATGATGATGTACAAGCAGCGTTTGATGCGTTTGTTCAGAATCGACTAACTCAACTGGATGCTACGGATGAATGTTCCGTAGCTAACGGTAATGATAATAATGATTTAATTTTTTCTGCCAGTCCAGCCACTCCCAATACTGTTTGTGAAGGTGGTGTTGCAATAACACCCGTAACTTTTACGGTGACGGACCCATGTGGAAATGCTTCCTCCGTAGTCGCTAATTTCCTAATAACCAATCCTGACGGCCCAATTGTAGCAGCTCTGCCAAATAGAACTGTTGAATGTGGAATGCCTATAGTTTTTGATACTCCAGTTGCTAGTAACGCCTGTGGTGCCATAACGATTACTTTTGAAGATACAGATGGTGGCCCGGTTAGTTGTCCAGCAGTTAGTAGTACAACTCGAACTTTTACCGTAAGCGATGCTTGCGGAGGTTCTACTACGGTACAACAGACTATTTCTGAAGTAGATACACAGGCACCCGTTGCACCCGCAGCACCTGCTGACGTAACGGTAAGCTGTGCAAGTGATCTTCCTGCTCCGGTTATGTTGACTGCCACAGACAATTGTGTCGGACCGATCACCGTCGGACCAACGCCAGTGGTTACCCCAGGAGCTTGTGATGATCAGTTTGTGATGGTTCGTACCTGGACCTTCGACGATGGTTGTAATGTTTCGTCTGTTTCTCAGACTATTACCGTAAACGATGATGTGGCTCCAGTATTTACAGTTGTTCCTGCTGGAATGTCTGGTGAATGTATGGGTACCATAATGGAATTCGGAGAGGCAGAAGCAACGGATAATTGCAATGGTGCGGTAACCATTACTTTTGTAGATGATACTAGTAACGCTGGTACCTGTGGTATGAGTGTTACGCGAACTTGGACGGCTACGGATGCTTGTGGTAATACCAGCACTGCTTCGGCTACTATGTCTACTGGTGATACAGAGGCTCCAGTAGCAAGTAATATTCCAATGGATATGACCATTGACTGTGAGGCAACACCGGTATTTGGAATGCCTACTTTTACCGACAATTGTGCTGATGATGTAACGGTAGTAATGACCGATTCTACAACCCCAGGAGATTGTGACGCTGAAGTTGTGATGACGCGTACCTGGACGGCAACGGATGATTGTGATAATACTACGGTAATCAGTCAAACAATTACAATGGAAGACAACGACGGTCCTGTATTCGTATCAGTTCCTGGAGGTGTTTTTGAATGTGATGGAAATTTTGACGATCCAGTAGTAACAGATAATTGTAGCAGCTTCGACATCACTTTTGTGGATGATAGTAATGGTAGTGGTTGTAACGAAACAATTACTCGAACCTACACTGCAACGGATGCTTGTGGTAACGTAACGACTGCAACGGCTACGTTAACTATCAATGACAGCGAAGCACCTGTATTCACGAATGTACCCGGAACCTTAGATGTCGATTGTGATGAAATTCCTGAGTTTACACCGCCTACAGCAGTGGATAATTGTGGAGATATTACTTTGACATTTGTAGAAACAGAATCTGGCGAGTTATGTGATGAAGGATTTTCTCGTAAGCGGGTATGGACGGCTACGGATAATTGTGGAAATACCGCTACGGTAGAAACTGCAATCTGGGTTAATAAAGATGATACACCACCAGTATTTACTAACGTACCAGAAACGCTGGATGTTAATTGTGATGAAGTTCCTGAATTTACCGCACCAACGGTAGAAGATGATTGTAGTGATGTTACTTTGACATTTGTAGAAACAGAATCCGGTGAATTATGTGACGAAGGATTCTCTCGCAAGCGTGTGTGGACGGCTACGGATGGTTGTGGAAATACCGCTACGGTAGAAACCGCAATCTGGGTAAACAAAGACAATACTCCACCAGTATTTACTTTTGTGCCTCCTACCGATCAAATGATTAGCTGTGATGAATTTCCGCCAACGTTTGGTGATGTAGTCGTAGAAGATGACTGTAGTGGTGTAACGGTTACTTTTGAGGATGACTTTGTTTTCGGTGACGAAAATAGCTGTGATAATGGTGAGAGTTTTGATTACCGACGTAGATGGACCGCAACAGATGGTTGTGGAAACACTTCGAGAGCCGAGCAGAAATTCTGGGTAATGCCTGGTGCTGTCACTGCAACTATCAGTGGTACGCTAATGACTGAAGAGCTTGAGATGACCGATAATGTGATGATGTCATTGGAGAACTCAAGTGCTACGAACCTAAATCAACTATCTACAGATGGTAACTTTATGTTCCCTGTTGAATTGAATCAAAATTATACTTTAACACCAGAAAGAGATGACGATCCGCTTAATGGAGTGTCTACGTACGATTTGGTCTTATTGGGTCGTCACTTATTAGAAGTGGAAACTTTAGACAGCCCTTACAAGTTGATTGCTGCAGATGTTAATAATAGTGGAGGCGTGACCTCTTTAGATATGATTGCGCTGCGTAGATTAATTTTGCACATTGACGAATCGATTGACAACAATACTTCGTGGAGATTTGTGGAGAGCGAATATATATTTGCTGATCCGACGAATCCTTTTGCGACTACGTTCCCTGAAGTATCTAACTTCAATGGAGTCACACAGAGTCAGATTGCAGATTTCGTGGCGATTAAAATCGGTGACCTGAATGCCAGCGCTACTCCTAATCATCTGGCCGCCGGCGATACTCGTAGCGCAGATGGTGATTTGATCTTCCAGTTGGATGACGCAAACTTAAGTGCTGGTGAGCAGTACGAAGTAGCTTTCAAAGCGCGTGATTTTGCGGCTGTCCAGGGTTACCAGTATACACTGAATCTTGCTGGTCTGGAACTAGTAGATGTGCAGGCAGGTGCTTTGCGCGGATTGACTGCGGATAACTTTGGTATGACTAATCTGGATAGAGGAATTTTAACGACGAGTTGGAATTCGCAGAACGGATTAACGATAGTGGACGACGAAGTATTGTTTACCTTGATCGTAAAAGCTACCGAAGCAGTTAAGTTGAGCGGAGCATTGCGCCTGGGTTCTGATCTGACCACTGCGGAAGGATACAGTGAAACGAGTGATAAGCTAGCGGTAAGTCTGCGTTTTGGCGAAGAAGGAACAATCGGTGCGGAAGCATTTACATTGTACCAGAACCGTCCAAATCCATTCGGAGCAGAAACGACGATTAGTTTTAACTTACCAGCCGCAATGGATGCGACCTTGACGATCTACGATGTGTCTGGTCGAGTCTTGAAGCAGGTAACTCGTAACTACGCAGCAGGTTATAACGAAGAGTTGATTGAGCGTAACGAACTGAGTGCTGCGGGCGTTCTGTACTATCAGTTAGAAACAGCAACCGAAACGGCGACCAAGAAGATGATCTTGATTAATAAGTAATATCGAGTAATCTAAATTTGCCGAAAGGTAAATAGTAAAATAGTAAGTGGCTATCCTGTAAATGCAGGGTAGCCACTTTTTTTGAATAATAAAATTTAAAATAACTAATATAATATTTACCTATAAGTAGGTATATCATTGAGGGGTGAATCCCTATATCTTTGTAGTAGAACTATAGAAAGCCTCCCTCCATTTTTAAAGATAAACATATGGAGTACAGAATAACAAAGTATTTACTTTCAGGAGTATTTTTTCTGCTTTTTTCTTTAAGGATAGACGCACAAGTATCGGCGGATATTCGTTACACCGTTGATGAGGTGTCCCCCAAGGTGTATTGTATCAATGGACTGGCAATAAATTTTACGGATAACCATCGCGTAAGAACGATATCTGCTCGGGAAATTAATCTTGGGAGTAGTGACAATCTTGGGATTAAAGGTTTTAAAATAGAGAAGCATCGTCCAGAAGCTACTACTCCTGAAGAAGATGCAATGGCCCAAATGACTTTTAAAGCAAAAGATTTAGGCAAACATAAAATTGATTTATGGGTCGAGGATTTTGGGGGCAACTGGGCGCGAAAAAGTACATACGTTGTAGTTTCAGATCTTGCTTTAAAAGAACAAGGATTGAATAATCTCTCTGCTGGCAATTATCCCAATCCTTTTTCTGAGCAGACAAGGATTAGTTTTGAAATGCCGATTTCTGGACCAGTGCGTATCTCAATTCTGAATAGTAAAGGTATTTTATTTAAAAAAATAGAATTTGTTTATCCGAAAGGAAAACAATTCATAGAAATAAATAGGAGTGATCTGCCGGGGGTAGGTGTATTTTATTATCAAATCACCACCAAGCAAGGTAGTATTACCAAGAATATGATCATGGTGAATTATTAGGAGAGGAAAAAAATGATAACCCTATATGTGAATAATGAAGATAGCCGCTCGGCTACCTTCCTCTCTTTTTTAGCCATTCGTAAAAATTACTCTTAACCCAAATATCAGCGGCCGTCCTTGGGAATTACTTACGGTAGTTTCTTCGTTCAAGTTGATATCTAAAGTATTATAATCAACGCTGGTAATCGGTATTTTGACGAAAGGACGTAGTGATAATCTAATCTGATTGGATCTTGGCGTATTAAACCCGAGATAAAAGGTAGCACTATAGTTATTCTCCCGCATAAAAAGTGATTTATTGTCCGCCTCATTCAGACTTGCTTTTATACTGGAAATATTAAAGTCAACAGATCCACCGTAAGAAAACCAGTCGAATTGATTATCCATTCCAAAAGAAAAAGTTTGAAACCTGCCAAATAGTTTGGTAGAACTGGTAACGCCATCAACTTCCGAGAGCGTCACTTTCTCATCGTTAAAACGATACACCCAGGTTGCTTCTACACCCAAAAAATCCAGTTCGTAACGAAGCCCAAAAAGTAGTCCATTGCTCAATCCAAAACTGCCAAAAGGACTCAGAGCATCGGGGTTAGCCTCATTGTAATTATGTAGAATTTTATTAGCAGTACTAAGGTTGGTATAGCTTAGATCGTAACCACTATTAATTCTTAACTGGGCACTAATGGTAAAATGGGATAAAAGCAAAAGACAAAGGGACAATAATAGTCCACGAGCAAGTGAAGAATTGTTCATGTTATTTGTTTGAAATAAGGCAAAAAGGCTGTTTGAGTATTCATACAAAATTACGAAATATCTTCATAATGCGATATAATCGCGATATAACAATTAAAAAAATGTTTTATTAATTTGGAATTAAAAACACATTGTTTTATATTTGTAACCAATCAAGATAGTAACTACCCAAACACTATTCTTTTTTAAGTAATTAAACATCGTAATCATGGAAAAGACTTTCTTAAAAAGTCACTGGTGGGCCTATGCCCAGACCAATTGGTTGAAGATTGTTGTCTTTGGAATTTTGTGTTTCATTTTTTTAAAAAAAGACCTTACATTTCAACTTAATCTTAATGCTCCTTTAAAAGTAGAGGAGGCGGTTGACGAGAATCAACCAGTTTTGAAATCGAGGAAAAGCAAATCATCCCAAAAATTAACGGATAGACCGGTGGCTCTGTCCTCTGTAACTCCTAATAAGTCTGGTTTTTTGGATAAAGTAGGCTTTCACGAAACGACAGTGGAAAGTCAGAAAATGCCGCCTGTTGATGTTCAGCCAGTTGGAGAAATTGACGAATGGACGATCGGAAGTTATATTGAGAGATTTAGTCAGGTAGCAATTACCGAACAGGAGCGGTTCCAAATCCCGGCATCCATCATTTTGGCGAATGGAATCTTCAATAGTTTTGCTGGGCAAAGAGAAATTACGCTAAACGGAAATAACCACTTTGGCATTCAGTGTACCTCCAATTGGAAAGGAGCATCCATTAAACAAGGCGGACAGTGTTACCGTAAATATGCAAGTGCCTGGGAGAGTTTTCGGGATCACAGTCATTATTTAAATCAGGAAAAGTTTAAAGGTCTTAAGAAGTTTGAAATAACGGACTACAAATCCTGGGCAAAAGGATTGGAAAAGTTAAAATACGGGGAACAACTTAAAATGTCCTATCAATTAATTCAATTGATTGAACAACATAAACTTTACCAATTTGATCTGGCTGGTATCTAGAAAATAAAATTAATATCCAGTGAATTAAGTAGATAAAACATTAATCTTTATCTCCAGAAATCTGTAAATAATAAATTCAACGATACTGTATCACGGATGCTCAAAATGGTATTAATCCATTCCAGGATATTTTCTTTTATAATAATAAACCCCAGCTCCGTACACCCAGCCTTCTCCACCGCGCTTGGTTTTTACCTTTACCCATGGCTCATCCGCCACGGTGGTTCCCAGTGAAATCTGTTCTGTAAAGGGTGTAATTTCATTTAAAAAATGTACTTCCTCGAATAAAACAAGTTTGTTGAGTATTGCACTATCCAGACTTGGGGCACTACGAATATTAAGACCATCAATAGTTACATATAGACGAGTAGCGGTATTCACTGCAGTTGCTGGCAGAGTGGGGGAAGTTTGCAAAACTGGAGCAGTCGCTGCTGGCATCGTCACTTCGGTAACGGGGCTAGCTGGAAGAAGGACACTATCCGGCGGACTGGTAGTTTGCGTATCTTCAGCTGCCTGTTCGGTATCCGCCGTCGTATCCGCCGCATCTGTGCTGGCGTATTCCAGCCGCTTTTCATTACAACGTGGAATAGCAAAAAGCATAAAACTGATGAAAAACACGATAATGATCATGATTTCGAGGCCGGGTAGTAAAGATTTTTTTTTCTTAGCCATAGTATTAAATATTATTAAACAACTTCAAAGAAAGATGTGGTATTAAAACTTCTTCGTTAACTTGTGCTTAGAAGTAATGTATCAACGAACTTCCTTTTTTACACAAATCGAATGCGTAAGATATGAACCAAAATTTAACTTATCAAATAGCCCTCACAAAAATTCCCATGGTTGGTCTTTGGACGGCTCGTTTGCTCATCGGGGCCTGTGGAAGTGCAGAAGCAGTTTTCAGTGAAAATAAAAAAACTTTATCAAAGATTCCCAGAATTTCATCATCGATCGTAAAAAATATACTAGAAGCAGATCCAGAGGCATTAAGTGTTCCTGACCTAACTTTCATTAATGAACATAAAATCAAGCCACTTTTTTTTACAAATCCAGATTATCCCTCCCGGCTAAAACCATTCTCAGATAGTCCGATGATTTTATATTACAAAGGTAAGGCAAATCTGAATGCAGATCGAATTGTTTCAATAGTAGGTACCAGAACACCCACCGAATACGGTAAAACTTACTGTCAGGAGATTGTGGAAGGTCTTGCAAAATATAACGTTTTGGTCATTAGTGGACTTGCCTACGGAATTGATGTGACAGCCCATCAGAAATGCTTATCTTTACAGATTCCAACGGTGGGTGTGCTAGGGCATGGTATGAGTCAGATTTATCCGGCAACCCATAAATCCGTTGCTGCAAGAATGTTGAAGCAAGGAGGTATCCTGACGCAATTTGGTCCCGATAAAGGACCGGAAAGAGAACACTTTCCGATGCGTAACCGGATCGTAGCCGGAATGTCCGATGCGGTCATTGTAGTTGAAACGGCCAGAAAAGGTGGTTCTATGATTACCGCCGAGTTGGCAAATGGTTATAATAGAGATGTATTTGCAGTACCGGGCCGGCTAAACGACCGCTTTAGTAAGGGTTGCAACCACCTCATAAAAGCACATAAAGCTCAACTACTAGAATCCGCCGATGATATCGCTTATATTATGCGTTGGACCGAAAAAGATGCTTCCAAAAGAAAACAAACCGCTTTATTTCCGGAACTGAGTGAACACGAAAGGAACATTTTGGATTTAATTGGAGAAACAGACCAAATAAATATTGATCAACTGGCTTATCAGACAGAACTGAACAGCAGCGAAATGGCTGCTTTGATTTTACAACTAGAATTTAAAGGACTCATTAAAACACTTCCTGGAAAACGATTTGTCCTGGTTCAATAAATGAGAGACTTTATTACTTGGGTTTTTATTCTATTACAAATGGAAAACTATAATTATTTAGTGTAAATATTGTGCTGGCCCGGTGAGCAGCAGTCGTAAATAATTTCAATACACAGTGTATTAAATATACCAATTTAAATGAGAGTAATATTTTTGATCTTAATAATTCCGGCGGTCTTACTCAATTGTGGATCCTCCCGACCCGCTGGAGGTACTGGTGAGATACCCGTTCATATCATACCAAATACCAATCAGGAAAAGACCGCAAGAAATCTCATCTTGATGATTGGAGATGGAATGGGGTTAACACAGATTACCGCTGGTATTTATGATAATAATAATTTTTTAAATTTTGAAAAATTTCCAGTTACTGGGTTAATGAAAACCCATTCTTACGATAACCTGGTAACAGATTCTGCCGCTGGAGGAACCGCGATGGCTTGTGGTGTAAAAACTTATAACAATGCCGTTGGAGTAAATAAGGATGGAATACCCGTGAAGTCAATCCTGGAAGAGGCGGAGGAAAAAGAAATGATGACGGGGATTGTCGTTACCTCCGCAGTGGTAAACGCCACACCAGCTACCTTTATGGCGCACCAAAAATTAAGGGCTTTTGTTGACCCAATCGCCGAGGAAATTGCTAACTCTGGAGTAGATTTTTTAGTAGGTGGAGGTAAGAAATATTTTGACCGACGCGCTTCTGACGAACGGAATCTTATTAAAGAGATGGAAGCGAAAGGATATCAGATAGAAGACTTTATTCAGAACCGAAAAATACAGGAGGTTCGTATTAGTCCCGGAAAAAAGTTTGTTTATTTTACGGCGGATGATGATCCCTTGACAAAGATTACCGGACGGGACTATCTGCCTTATGCCAGTAAATTGGGAGCAGAGTTTTTAAAATCCAGAAGTGAAAACGGATTCTTTATGATGATCGAAGGTTCTCAGATTGATCTGGGAGGGCACGCTACGAATCTTAAATACGTTATGTCTGAACTCAAAGATTTTGACGAAGCCGTTAAAGAAGTCCTCGAATTTGCCGAGGCAGACGGAGAAACACTAGTCATTGTAACCGCAGATCACGAAACCGGCGGCCTGACGATCATGGAGAAATCAAAACTCAAAAAACTTAAAACTGATTTTGCTTACGGTCGACATAGTGGTACCATGGTACCCGTTTTTGCTTATGGACCTGGATCTGAAAAGTTTACCGGTATTTTTGATAATACCGAATTATACCGGAAGATGAAAACGGCTCTAGGATTATAGATGATAAAGGATTGTTGATAACGGGACGGTATTCTAAACTGTGTCAGCGCGTGAGCTTTCCTTTAGGAGCACATGGTCCGGTATGCCAAATGACACACTTGGTCGTACGGTCTTTCGATAACTACATATAAACACTTATTATGAAATTTAATACACTCGGTACAACCGATCTTAAAGTTTCTGAAATCTGCCTGGGAACGATGACTTTTGGAGAGCAGAATTCTGAAAAGGAAGGACACGAACAACTGGACTACGCAACGGATCACGAGGTTAATTTTATTGATACGGCAGAGATGTACGCTGTTCCAGGGCGTAAAGAAACCGTCCATAGTACGGAAAAAATAATCGGTTCCTGGCTGGGAAAACGGAAGGATCGGGACCAACTGATCATTGCCACTAAAATTACCGGACCTTCTGATGGGATTACCTGGATTCGTAAACCACTCGACTTTTCTCCAGCTTCGATTAAGACGGCTCTTGAGGGGAGCCTAAAAAGGTTGCAAACGGATTATATCGACTTGTACCAATTACACTGGCCGGAACGCAAAGCCAACTTTTTCGGAAAGCGCAGTTACGTTCAAGATCCCAGTGATCCGTGGGTAGATAATATTTATGAAGTACTTAACACCCTCAACGATCAGATCAAGGCAGGTAAAATTCGACATATTGGTATTTCTAATGAAACGCCCTACGGTATGATGCGTTATCTGGAAGAATCTGCCAAGAATGGATTACCCCGGGTTGTTAGTATTCAAAACCCTTATAGTTTACTCAATCGCACTTTCGAAGTCGGACTAGCTGAAATGGCTATTAAGCAAAAAGTGGGGCTATTAGCTTACTCACCCCTGGCTTTTGGATTGTTATCTGGAAAGTATCATCAGAAAAAAGATCAGCCAACCGATCGACTCAATGCATACAAAAAGCACATGATCCGCTACAAAAGTGAGCAGTGTTATGAAGCTGCTGCCCGCTACCTCGAAATTGCCGAAAGTAACAATATGACACTAACTCAGATGGCACTCGCATACATAAACACCCGTCCGTTTCTCACCAGTACGATTATTGGAGCTACCACGATAGATCAGCTTAAAGAAAATATTAGCAGTACGGAATTTGAAATAACTCGGGAAATAAATGATGCAATTGAAGCAGTGCAAAATGATATACCGAATCCCGCACCGTAGTTTTTGGTGTTCATATTTTTTACCAAAAGAGCAGCTACTCATACAAAATGGGTAGCTGCTCTTTTGAATTTTGAAGGACTATCTAAACGTCAAATTAAAACGCTAAATAAACTGTTACAGATGCCGCTCCGAATGATAAGACGACCTAACCAGCGGACCACTCTCCACATATTCCAATCCTTTTTCTAAGCCTACTTCTTTGTACATCTCGAAGACATCCGGGTGAACATATTCTACAACATCCAGATGCATTTTTGTAGGTTGTAAATATTGTCCAATCGTCAGGACATCACAACCGTGAGCGACCAGATCGTCCATGATTTCAAATACTTCTTCCTTCTTTTCCCCTAGCCCGACCATGATTCCGGATTTCGTTCGTTTGCCAAAATCCTTGGTTCGCTGAATTTGTTCCAGACTACGATCATATTTAGCTTGTGGCCGTACTTTGCGGTAAAGACTTTTAACCGTTTCCATATTATGAGACACCACCTCCTGTCCGCCACTGATCATTCTTTCCAGCGCATTCCAGGTTGCACGTACATCGGGAATCAAGGTTTCGATGGTTGTAGTTGGACTGGCTGCCTTAGTTTGCACAACGGTTTGATACCATATTTCAGCACCTCGATCTTTGCGTTCATCGCGGTTGACAGAAGTTATTACGGCGTGTTTTACCTGCATCAACTTAATGGCTTCGGCTACGCGTCGCGGTTCGTCCTCATCGTATTCTCCCGGACGTCCTGTTTTTACCGCACAGAATGAACAAGAGCGCGTACACGTATTCCCTAAAATCATAAAAGTAGCGGTACCGGCACCCCAGCATTCTCCCATGTTGGGACAATTACCGCTTTGGCAGATCGTATTTAGTTTATATTGATCCACTAAATTTCTTACTTTTTTGTAAGATTCGCCAATGGGAAGTTTAACCCGAAGCCAGCTTGGCTTACGGCGTACAGGATCTTTTTCTGATTGATCAATGATGGGTAAATCCAGCATGTCGATGATTCTATTTTATAAACTGGTGGGCTGGTATTACCAACGTTTGCCCAGTTGAATATTTAAATAAAGATTTAGAAAAAAGGGACGGTTTTCGGCATTAACAATATCATTATTTTCTACCAAAATAGGCATTTTTTTTACAAAAACATCTAGCATAAAACCTGCTTCAATGGCTTTGACAAATTCGTCGAAGGCGCCCCAGTCCAGATGTACACCCGCTTTAGCGTGAAAGCCCGGTACGAAAGATATTTCTTTTAATCCACGTGAAAATCCTGCGGAGCCAAAGATATTGCGTTCGTCCAGAAAAAAGCTGGCGTTTTCATCTGAGTATTTTTCGGTACTGATAAAGTCCCGACCATCCTCTGATCTGAAAAATTCTAGATAATACGGTTTGAGGATTCCAAGGGTAGGACCAAAAGAATAGGTATATCCGGCGGAAAGTCCTCGATCTTTAGCTTTTTCTGTTAGATATTTTTTTTCTCCGACGGCTGCTCTGAGCGCGAACAAGCTGTTTCGTTTTCCAAATATAAAAGAACGCGAAGAACGTCCATTAATGCGCGATTGGTAATCAAAACTTTGTCGGTTTTCTTTGGTGTGCTTTAATTCGCCAATTTCAAACTGGTAAAACCGAGTTCGGTAATAGGTTTTTATACGGCCAATATTTACTCCTAACGCAAACCCGTAGGTGTGTAAACGAATATCGAAAGTAAATTCTTTGTCGTAGATGATACCAACGGGCGTATTATCAATCCTCTTGGGTTGAAAAGTGCCCTGAGCAACCACGCCAGAAGCAAGAAATACTAGAAAGAGCGTATAAATAAAGTATTTTTTCATAAAGATCGCTCAGATTAAAAAATGAAATATCCCGTGATCCGGTTTCCTTTGTTTGAAGGCGTTAAAGTCTATTACATTAAACAACAAATAGCGGACCTATAGTTTTTAAAGATACGGATAAAATATAAAAATTGGAGCGAAAAGACAGTTTTATGAAATTAAGGATGTTTAGCCGACCATTTCGGTGGCAAAGTCAAGAAAGAGCTTTTCTACATTTTCACCAGTTTTGGCACTTGTGAAGAGATTTACCGGTAAAGAAATTTTCTCCTGCAGCGTTTTGAGTTCAGCTTCAGTGACCAAATCTTTTTTATTACCTACAACTTTAATGGTGGTAAGTTTATTGATACTTTTGAGGTATGCTAAGTCTTCGACAAGGTTACCATAAGTCGAAGGACGGGAGACATCAAAAATATAAATGATGCCGCTAGTACCTAAAAAGTAAGAGGTCGGAACTTTGTTTTGAGCAACTTCTCCGGCAATATCCCAGATCATCATGGATAAATCACCGTTTGGGGTGTTGACCAGCTTTTTTCCTACTTTTACTCCAATAGTAGTAAGATATTTATTCTCAAACTTATTATTAATAAATCTTTCAAATAAGGAGGTTTTTCCTACTCCAAAACTACCCGTCAAAATTACTTTTTTGCTTAACATACGTGTTCTGTTCTTGTGTTTTATTCTTGGATATTAAAATGGGCAAAATACTTGGCTAAGGCAGTAGATATTCGATTTGTTAGTGTTGAATTCACGTTTGCGATATCAAAAGGTACATTTTCTTGTGCAAAAGTAATTAATTTATTAGATAAATTTTCTTTTTCTGAAGTAGAGATTGATCCAGTCATGGCTACCGCAAAATAATAAGAAGGTAAGTTGTGAAGGAAAATTTTATAATTTTCGTATTGAATCATTTCCAGGTCTTCCTTTCCTCGGTTAAAAGCATCTTCAGCAAAGGACTTAATGGCCGTTAGCATACCCGCAATCACATCCTGATCGGTATTCTTCTCCTTAGCATAACTACCCAATAGTAACCCTGATTCTCTCTGTACCAGATAAACTTCGTGGACTTCGGGATTATCCAGCTGACTTAAAACGATATCACTATCGGAAGGCCCAAAAAAACGACTAAACAGATTCTTTGGAGAAAAACGATTTTGGACCGTTTTGATTTGGGTATCAATTCCTTCTTTAAGTATCTGAAATTGAGCGGTTATAAACTTTTTTATGATCGTATTAAGTTTAGGAAAAATCATGTTGACGATTTCATCCTGCGACTCAGAAAGTTTTTTAGAAACTATTTCTTCAATAATTATCCCATATTCTTCACGGAAATTTTCTTTCAAAAAAGCAAGATGTTGTCGAATGATGGGGGATACCTTTTCTGAGAGTTGTGCCTCATCCTCCAGCATTGCCCGAATAGCCTCCAGTTCTTCCCGATCCTCAGACAGCAATACTTGCCGCAACTGTTCAAGGAGTTGAGCTTCTTCTTCGGGAGAGGTAGAAGAGGAAGAGAGGTTCATATGCTTTTATGATTAATAAACTTTATTCTGAAATAAAGTGTAATGGATATTTAGAAGCTGAATTTTCTGCAGATAGCCCAATTGGATGATTTGAAAGTGAAAACGCTATTATTCCCCAATCAGCTTTTGACTCAATTCGGCCATCATCTTACCGAGCTTTTTCTTATCTTCGTTTGTAACCTTATCAATTTTGGAATTAAGGTTTTCAATACTCGAAGCGATCATATTTTCCAAGCGGTCCATACGTTCAGAAAAATCCTGATTTGACTTATCTTGCCGATCCGAAATGTTAGCGTTTAGATAGTCTATTCTTTGGTGGAAAATTTCCTCCAGCTGATTAAGTCGCTCGTCCAGCTGATTAAACCTCCTTTCATATTCCGAGATTTGATTTCCCATAAGAATATCACGGATAATGGAAATTTCGCCGCTTTGTTGCCCTTGATTAGAGTCAGATAGGTGGTTCTTTTTTGACATAGTTTAAGAAGTCTTTGATCAATGGATTAAAAGTAATAAAAAAAAATTAGTTTTATACCCAAATAAGGACTTGTCTGAATATTAAATATTTAAAAAAATTATCATTTACATTCATTTGATCGTATTTAGACGGATTCTACAAAAGCAAACATTCGATGACTTACAACTTTGCCGACCACCATTCTATTATTAATCAATTCATTGCCGAACTTCGAGACGTCAACATCCAGCAGGACCGGATGCGGTTTCGTCGCAATATGGAGCGAGTTGGAGAGATCATGGCTTACGAAATCAGTAAAGGGCTCTCCTACGAAGAAAAACAGGTAGAAACACCGATGGGTATCGCCAGTTGTATGGTGCCTACTTCTGAGGTGGTAGTCGCCTGCATATTACGGGCTGCCTTTCCTTTTTATCAGGGCTTTCTGAATACCTTTGACCAGGCAGGAAGTTCTTTTATTTCTGCTTATCGAATGCACCACAAAGACGGAACTTTCGAAATTAAGTTAGAATACGTCACTTGTCCTGATCTCGCTGGAACTACGCTGATCATTGTTGATCCAATGCTGGCTACGGGTGCATCGATGGATGTGGCTATCCGTTCCCTGGAAGAATATGGAAAACCCAAAGAAATGCACATCTGTACGGCGATTGCTTCCGACTACGGCTATAATTATATTCGCAGACTTTATCCGAAGGCCCACATCTGGATGGGGGCCAAAGACGAAGAATTGACCGCAAAATCATACATCGTTCCTGGACTGGGAGATGCTGGTGACCTTTGTTTTGGACCCAAGCTGCAAGAATAATTACGATTATTAGCTATCTTCGCAGTTTTCATTCCTTGGCTACCAATTTATTATATTAAAAAAACTATGGAACAACTCAGCGCCGGCCTTATCCTGGTCATCGTCATCGGTTATTTTTTACTGCTTTTAGGAATTTCCTTTTTTACTGGAAAGTCTGCTAGTAATCAGGACTTTTTTATTGCCGGTCGACAATCTCCCTGGTATCTGGTGGCTTTTGGAATGATCGGTGCTTCTTTGTCGGGAGTAACTTTTATTTCCATTCCGGGATGGGTAAACGACAGCCAGTTTTCTTACATGCAAATGGTACTGGGCTATCTCATCGGCTATACGGTGATTGCGACGATCCTGATGCCCATGTATTATCGCCTGAAACTCACTTCTATTTATACTTATCTGGAACAAAGATTTGGCCCGGCTTCTTACAAAACAGGTGCTTCTTTTTTTATATTATCCCGAGTGATCGGTGCTTCCTTTCGACTTTATCTGGTTGCCATCGTTCTGCAGCGTTTCGTGATGGATGCTTACGGAATTCCTTTTTGGATTACGGTGCTAATCACTATTTTGTTAATCTGGATTTACACTTTTAGAGGCGGTATCAAGACCATTGTATGGACCGATACGTTGCAGACCTTCTGTATGCTAGTAGCGGTAATCCTGACAGTAGTCGTGATTTCCAACCGGTTGAATTACTCCTTTCCCGAATTAGTCGAGAGCATTCAGAATTCTTCTTATTCCCAGATTTTCTTCTTTGAAGGAGGGTGGTCTGATTCAAAAAATTTCTTTAAACAATTACTTGCGGGTGCTTCGATGGCGATCGTAATGACGGGACTGGATCAGGATATGATGCAGAAAAATCTCAGTTGCAAAAATATTGGTGATGCCCAAAAAAATATGTTCTGGTTTTCGATTGTGTTGGTTTTTGCCAACCTGCTTTTTTTGACCCTCGGCGCCTTATTGTATATTTACACCAATCAAGTTGGCATTGAGATACCTACCAAAATTATCAACGGAGTGGCCAAAATGGATACCGATTTATTATATCCTACCATTGCTTTGCGTCATCTCGGACCAGCGGTCGGGGTAGTTTTTATTTTAGGATTAATTGCTGCGGCCTATTCCAGTGCTGACTCTGCTCTAACGGCGTTGACTACTTCTTTTTGTGTAGATATTTTAGGATTTGATGCGGACGAAACGGCAGAAGATGTGGTTAAAGAAGAACAAAAGCGTAAACGATTTTTAGTTCATATTGGATTTTCGGTACTTCTGTTTTTTGTGATTCTGATTTTTTATTTTGTGAATAACGAGGCCGTGATCAAACAAATTTTTACAGTGGCTATGTATACTTACGGTCCTCTATTAGGACTTTACTCCTTCGGGTTTTTTATTGATCGGAACATCACCGATCGGTTAACCCCAGCTATCTGTATTGCTTCTCCAATTCTTACCTTTTTTGTGAATTTATATTCGGAACAATTGTTTTTTGGGTATAAATTTGGTTTCGAATTATTGATTATCAATGGATTGATTACGTTCATTGGCTTATTTATTTTTTCGGAAAGAATCCAGAAAAGCGAATTATAAGGTTTAACTAAATTATAGGATTGCTGGGGCTAACGGCTGCTACTCCCTCAAGTGTGTGTCTGCGCGTTTTGGCTTCCTTTAGGATCGAGGTGCGGGCGGCCTCCCGCTAACGCCTACTCTAGGCACTACTCGCTCATTTACTAAAATATGAGTCATCCCGAATTTCACTATCAAAAATTTAAAGTGGCGATTTATCCTTGAAATTTTTAGCTGGTTAGCCCCTTGGCTTTTAGCTAGTTAGCCCTCTTTTTACGTAAAAAGAGGGCTAACTGGCCAACCAGCGAACAAGCCAACTGGCTGATCACTTCTAAATAAATAATTTGGGATGACTCATGTTATTTAGCCAATTATTATAAAGTTTATTGTCTTGTTATTATGGTTGCTGTGTTAGTACAACAAGGTTATATCTCCCCGGTACAATAGCACTTGTCCATCCACAAACTGGACCTGTATAATATAAACATACACACCAGGATTCATTCGTTTTCCGTTTAAGGTACCGTCCCACCCACTATCATCTAATGGGTCTGGCAGATATTTAGTGGTCAAATTATCACTAGAATAAAGCACTTCTCCCCAACGATCAAATACACGGAAAAAATTAACATTTTCTACGCCTGGTCCGACATACGGTTTGAAAGTATCGTTGTTACCATCTCCGTTAGGAGAAAAAGCGTTAGGAATAAATACGTTTCGATTCTTATCAATCTCTACCAAAATATCATCCGAACCACTACAACCATTTATATCAAAAATCGTCAGCGAATACGTTTGTGATTCTAATGGAGCAACCGTGACGTCCAAACAGAAGCTGCTATCCATACAAACCAAATCGGTTAACGGCTGCCAAACAATAGAATCAACTGGTAAAATAGAACCGATGAAAGGATCAATTTCTAAACTTTCACCCAACTGTATTTCTTGGTCATCACCCAGGTCTACGACGATTTGAGCGGGTTGGTTGATAATGATATCTTCTTCTGCCCGGCATCCTGATCGGTCAAAGACGGTGATTAGTGCCGATTGTCCCCCCAGCACTGGTATCGCTGCCTGAATAGGTCGCTTAGGTCCGTTATTTACCGAAAATTCGTAAAGCGGACCGTTTCCACCAAAGGCAGTATCAATCGTCACTACGGTCTGGAATCCAAAACATTGTGGTTCGACAATATCTCCAAGATCAAATTCAATCGGATCGGGCTGATCTAAGGTAACCAGAATGTCGTCCGTACATCCTTTTGGATCGGTGGCCGTAATCGAATAACTTCCTGCTTTTAGGTTTACTCCTACGGAACTGGAAGAAACATTATCCGTCCATTGGTAATCAATAATCCCCGCGTTTCCACCCCTTGGAAATACGACAATGATGCCGCTACTATCAGCCGGACAAAGTACTTGCTGCAGCTGGGCACTGTCTACCAGGATTTCAAACATGTCAGGTTCTCCTACGGTAATATTTTTGGGTTCTTCACAGAAATTAGCATCCGTGATGGTAACGTCATACTGCCCCGCAGGCAAGCCAGCAATGATGGGCCCCGTAGTTCCATCTCCCCATAAGTAAGTATAACCTGGTGTACCACCAGAAGCGGCTATCGTAATCATTCCGTCACTATCACCCTGACAACTGGCATTTTCAATATTAATATTTTCTAATGGTAAAGTAATCTCACTGGGCGAGTCAATAAAAACGGAATCGACAATAGAACAAGCATTATCATTGATTGAAATGACATTCCAGCCCCGACAAAGTTGGGTCGCTCTGCTGTCTACGGTATTCATATCGTTTTCACCACTGGTCCATTGGTAATTATAGACGGCGGCGGTGGATGTGCCACCAAATGCCGTTGCGAGCGCTTCCCCGTTGCAATCTCCGTTGAAACAATCAACGCTCATTTCTTCTGAAAATACAACTCCAATCGGAGGCGGACAATCTAAAAAGATCGCTCGTTCAATGGTATCACATCCGTTGGCTCCCGTGATCGTTACAAAATAGGTAGAATCACAAGGTAAGGCAAAACGAGGATTTACACTACTGCCATCATCCCAGGTAATGGAGTAAGGCATCGTTGCTCCGGAAATCATCAATTGAATTTGACCATCCGAATCTCCCGGGCAAGTGGGAGGTGTCACGACTTCCACCAACGCAATTTCATCCGGAGTAGTAAGGGTAACCAGGCTGGAATCTACACAACCATCTACCGCAGTCACAGTCACTCTGTACTCTCCTGGTCCAAGATTACTAATGGTCGGACCGCTGTCGCCCGTATTCCATGCAAAGTTTGCAATGGCCGCATTTCCGGGTGTGACATTGACCGTTAATTCACCAGTCATATCATTAGGACATTCTACCTGCGTTACATCAAAGCCATCAATTGTCGGCTCACTAGGCGCCAGAATTTCAAAACATCTAACGTCCGGACACATATTAACATCATTGATTGTGACGCAATAAACCCTTGGCGACAAGCCACTAATACTAGCAGTAGTACTTCCAGGAGTTGTATCATCCCAAATAAAAGTATAAGGTCCCGTACCACCAGCGCCGCCGACGGTAATATTTCCATCCATCCCGCCACCAATACAGGTGACATGTTGCAGGGAAAGCGAGTCTACGGATACCGCACTGACGATTAACGAAGTAGTAAACGGTCCAGTTTGGCAACCGTTGGCATCAATAATGGTAGCAGAATAATTTCCTACCGCTAAATTGTCAATTTCATCAGTAGACATCACCCCCATATTCATTACCCCATTACTCCAGTTTACCGTGTAAGGAGCCACCCCTCCGGCAATATTTACCCGGACACTTCCATCCGTATTGGTGGCGCAAGTTGGATTTGTCTCATCTAACTGTGCACCAAAATTAGTGGCAGTTTGTACAATGGTTATTGTCGTAGTGGTAACTAACATATTGCCATCTTCCACCGTAATGGTATAATCACCCGGAGGAAGCATGGTAATGGTTTCTAAATCTCCTTCATTTAGTAAGGTTCCGGCGCCATTATTAGTGGGCATTCCTACTTGTTCGTACGTATAATTGTAAGGTGCTATTCCACCAATCACGGAAAAGTTAAATCCCCCTTCGGGCGTAGCGGGACTAGCGGGTGAAGCACAAATAGTCGATACATCAATCATGAGCGTACCATCCGTAATGAGTACGGAACCATCGTTGAAAATATATCCAACGCGGTTATTAGGTACAGAGATATCTCCCGTAATTTCTACCTGATCGTTGTCTTCAATTCTAATAAAGGAAGAAGAACCCAACGGACCAATAATATCGAAGCAGACTTCAAAAGCCACCTCGCCATCGGGAATAGTTCTTGGTGTAAAGAGAAAATCGAATGCATTAACCCGGATAGAATCGGTAATCATCGCAGGTGCAGGGCCTACGTTGACTTCACCGGCGGGAATATTTCCTCCCATGATGCTATTGAAAGTCATAACGGTATTATCCCAGCTAATGGTAAGCTGCAGACTCGTAATATTATTATAATCCTGTACCGTGATTGGCATACAAAATAAAGAACCTGGCGCAGCAGTCGAATCACCCATTTCCAGCGTTACTGGCTGGCAGCTGCCCATGGTGACCGGGAAGGTGCTAGTACATCCGTTTGGATCAATGACTTCGATCGTATAATCACCTGGAGCGGGCACATCAAAAGTGAAAAGCTCATCATGTGTCGTGTTAGTACTGTTGGCAGAATGCCCTCTCACGGTGGGATCACTGGTTAGAAAAATACTAATCACATAATTGGTACCAGCTACCTCCGGCAAACCTCCGACTAGCGTAGCGGTTCCAGTACAGCCGTTTCCACCGGCGTTGTTATTTAGTCCAAGTAACTGTATTTCGTTTAGGAAAACAATTGAAAAGGCTGCTTGATCATTAGCGTGAACGCAGGGTCCCGACAGTCCGCCAATACCGTCATCCTCCCACCCGGGTGATCCGGGAATAAAGTCATCCACCGTTATTGGTGCAAAAATCATCTCAATTGGATCACCGCCATTGAAGAAAGTTTGAAAGCCTCCCAAATTGGTGATAAAGCCATCACCTCCAGGCGTAAAATCTTCTGATGGTGCCAACCAAATACCAGCTCCTGGCGGTGGTGGGTTATCAATTAGGCAGAGGTCCGTAAGTATTATCGTGTTAAGATCTGGACCGGTTACGGAGGGGGCACAGTCATACAGGCCATAAGCAATACCAGGATCTGAAAGTGGGTCTGGATCACCATCCAGGTTAAAGTCACCCGCATGATCAAAAAAGATAGTATCCCCAAAGCAGAGGTACATAATATCATTAGATTGAGACCCCAGTCCCAGCGACTGAGTAAAGGTTCCCGCAAAGGGAGCTTGTCCAGGCGCACAGGCCGCTGTACTGTTGAGTATGCCTGGTGTATGGCTGATTGGACCATCGATCCGTGCTATTTCCGGGGTTTGTCCATTTGCAAGAATGGCAAAAGATAAACATACAAGTAAGGTGATTACACGTGTAGTCATATTCGTCATAATTTAATTTAGTATTAATATTCTTAAATGAATTTAATACACATAAGTTTAATGCGGGTGCAAAAATACAATAAGGGCATTGAAATAGTACATTTCAATCCCATAATTAACGCGGGTTACTTGTGTTTTCTTGGTTAGCAATTTGATTTGAATCTAATCAAAGCTAAGGTGTAGGAAAGGAGTATTGAATCAGTTCCAGGAATACACGTAACAAAGACGCAAAAACCATGCAGTTTAGTGCGCAAAATTACCTGAATTTTACCATTATCCATTAAATATGGCTTTTATACGAGTTGTTTGCCTAATAATTGACCATTTATAATTACCTCATCCACAATTTCTTCGGTAAATCCGTAAGGAATGTAGGCAATGGAAGGTATTGGTTTGGTTATGAAAAGGTTGGCTTTTTTTCCTTTGGTGATGCTACCGTAGTCATTTTCTAACTCCATAGCGGCGGCGCCATTGAGGGTAGCGGCATTAATTGCTTCGCTAGGCAACATTTTCAACTTGATACAGGCCAGTGCTACCACAAATGCCATCTTTCCGGATGGACTGGTTCCAGGGTTAAAGTCACTAGCCAGGGTAACGGGGAGGCCTGCGTCGACCAATTGTCGGGCGGGGGGATAATGGTCTTGTAAAAAGAAAGGCGCCGAAGGAAGTAGGGTAGGAATAACCTTGGAATTAACCAGTGCAGAAATTTCCGCTTCGTTGACCACTTCCAGATGATCGACAGAAATAGCATTATGTGCGATTGCAGCTTCGATGCCTCCCATGGAGTTAAACTGATTGGTATGAATTTTTGCGCTAAGTCCATATTTGTTTCCTGCTTCCATCATTCGTACTGCCTCGCCCACGGAGAAAAACCCTTTTTCACAAAAAATATCCACATAATCTGCCAATTCTTCCTCTGCAATGACGGGAAGCAATTTGTCAATCAACAAATCCATATATCCCTCACGGTCTTCTTTAAAAGCAGCCGGTAAAGCATGGGCACCCAGAAAACTAGCTTTGATCGGGATGGGACTAGCGGCCTTTAATCTTTTTATAACCCGTAGCATCTTTAACTCTCCCACTACGCTCAATCCATAACCACTTTTAATTTCAATGGCTCCGGTTCCACGGGCGATAAGCTGTTTTAAACGCTTGTGTGCAGCCCGAAATAATTCGTCCTCAGACATGGCGCGTAATCTACGGGCAGAGTTCAAAATACCACCACCACTGGCCGCAATTTCTGCGTAACTCATTCCCGAAATTCGTTGTACAAACTCCTGTTCCCGATAGGCAGCAAAGACTAAATGGGTATGGGAATCACACCAGGAAGGAAAGACGTAACGACCTTTGGCATCAACGACCTGGCCTTGACCGGAAGGACAATTATCCATTGTGTCAAAGTCCAGAATCCGGTCGCCCTGGCATCGAATCCAGGCATTTTCCAATACGGGTAATTCTTTTAAAGTTTTGCCTTTAAGAATGGTTGTAGTTTGTTCGCGAATCTGAACCAGGGTCGTATTTTTAATTAAAAGTTCTGTCATACCGCAAAGGTATAAAAACAGATGATCATCATTCTTACTAAAAGACAAAAACAATGGTCAAACGATTGCTTATAAACTAGCAAGGTCTTTAACCATACCTTCACTACCGTTGGCAATTACTACTTCCTTGAAAGCACTTGCGGTGGTATGATCATTAAAATGGCCAACGAGCACTTTATATACGGTTTTTGTTTCCAGCTTACTGATCTGTACTAAAATATCTTTTCCAAATGATTTTTCTAATTTTTCTACTTCCCGAAGTACATTACCGTAGTCCGCAAAAACGCCTACTTGAACGGAAAATCCATCTCGCTTCTGACGGCTCACCGTAAATTTAAACAATCCCTCGTCGCTCATTATTTCGGGGGCCGCGGCAGGAGCACTATCGTGGTTGGTAGTCGTTGGAGCGAAGGTAGTAGTAGCTGCTGGACGATTTATTTTCTTTGCTGGTGTCAATTTACGACCAGGAACGGAGTAACTGGAAGGCTTCCGTGCCGGATTTAAAGGAGGTCTGGCCGCTACTTTATTAGGTTTATTAGCTGGTTTCTCTACTTTAGCTAGTGGAGTAGGAGCTAATTTATTTTTCTTTATTTTGTGTGCCTCAATCGTTTGTGGGCGAGTTCTCTGGTGATTTATTGCCGGATCTTCGGAGATCGGTCTGGCAGCAATATTGGTCGGACCAGGCTTGATGCGGTTATTCGGCTGATTGTGTTCCTCCAGAATCTTTAATAATCCACTGGGAGCGTGCGACCCGGTATACTGTTCGAGTAGTACTCCTTTAGAATTAAAAATTAATATAGAAGGAAGTTTCTTAATACCGTAAAGTTGCTTATGAGCAAATCCGTCAAAATCGTCAATATCAATTTTCACCGCTACGTAATTTTCTTTCATATAATTGATTACCCGCTGATCGGCGAAAGTAGTTTCTTCCATCCATTGGCAGGGCATGCACCATTTGGCGGTAAAATCAACCAAATAAAGTTTACCTTCACTGGCGGCTAATTGTTTAGCGGCAGTTAGATTAGTATGAAAGCGTAATCCTTTAGTAGTTAGGGTTGCACCCAGTATAATGGGAAGACAGCACACGAGAAGGCCGTATTTTAAAATCAACCGGTTCATAGTTTATAATTTTAATGGGTGGTAAAATGGGCGAATTGGGTAATGCGAATCCTCCCAAAATAGAATACATTAAGATTATGCAAATATGATGCCAGCCAATAAGGGCGTTTTTTTGAATATCTGGAATGAAATAATTCTAAGAAGTTTAGCACGGACAGGATATTTATTCCGTCCCCTTTGGGGTATAACTGCACTATTTTTTCTAACTTGCGGGTCTTTTGAAAGTCAAAGCAGTTTAAAGGCGATTTAATACAGAAATGTAAGTGCTTTAAGCGTTTATTTTATTCAATAGACTTGTTCTTTCGGATTCAAGTCTCTGAAGTTACTTAAGAATGTTCACGTTGTCAATGACTTAGCCGTAGCCATTGTCCTTGATTCTTAAGCAACTTCTCAATTCAAAATGAGGAAATGTCAGATATTTTAGCAGCAATTACGGGTGTTCATGGGTACGTCCCTGACTATATTCTTACCAATAAGGAGTTGGAATCCATGGTAGATACCAATGATGAGTGGATTAGCAGTCGTACGGGCATCAAAGAACGTCGGATTTTAAAGGGAGAAGGATTGGCAGCCTCAGATATGGGGTACGAAATGGTGAAAGAGTTGTTAGAAAAAACCAATACCAATCCCGATGAAATAGATTTAGTTATTTGTGCGACCATTACGGGAGATATGATTTTCCCGGATACGGCTAATACTATCTGCGATAAAGTGGGAATTAATAATGCCTTTGGTTTTGATATAAACGCGGCATGTAGCGGATTTTTATTTGCGTTGACTACTGGTGAACAATTTATCAAATCAGGAACTTATAAAAAAGTAATTGTAATTGGAATGGATGTGATGTCTTCTATTCTGGATTATACAGATCGGACAACTTGTGTGATCTTTGGAGACGGAGGAGGAGCGGTTTTGCTGGAGCCAAATTATGATGGATTGGGCATGCAGGATGCTATTTTGAGAGGAGATGGCGCTGGACGTCATCATTTGCACATGAAAGCGGGTGGATCTCTAAAACCACCAAGTCTGGAAACAGTAAATGCCAAGGAACACTTCGTCTACCAGGAAGGACGTCCAGTTTTTAAGTCAGCGGTACGGGGGATGATTAGTACCACCGAAGAGGTAATGAAGCGAAATAATCTGGAAGCGGATGATATTAGCTGGGTAATCCCACATCAGGCCAATATCCGGATCATATCTTCCGTAGCAGAAGGTCTTAATTTTCCGATGGAAAAGGTAGTGGTTAATATTCAAAAGTATGGCAATACTACCTCTGGAACCTTACCATTGTGCCTTTGGGAATGGGAAAATAAATTTAAAAAAGGAGATAAAATACTCTTAACAGCATTTGGAGGCGGTTTTACGTGGGGTACTACTTATCTCACCTGGGCTTACTGAGTTCGTGACTTTTGTTCTAAAAAATGTAAATTTGCAATTATTTACCAAAATTAATCCTTGCCATGGCAAATACTTCCGAAATCCGTAATGGATTGTGTATCGAATTTAATAATGATATTTACTCCGTAGTAGAATTTCAGCACGTAAAACCTGGTAAAGGACCTGCTTTTGTTCGTACTAAACTTAAAAGTCTGACTTCCGGTAAAGTAATAGATAATACTTGGCCTTCTAGTCATAAGATTGACATCGTTCGGGTAGAACGCAGAAAATTTCAGTTTCTCTACAACGATGATATGGGATATCATTTTATGAATAATGAAACGTATGAGCAAACAAGAATCCCCGAAAATTTGCTCGAAAATCCACTTCTCATAAAAGAGGGCTCCAGCGTTGAAATACTTTTTCATGCGGAGAAGGAAATTCCGCTCACCGTGGATATGCCTCAGTATATCAACCTAAAAGTAACCTACACCGAGCCTGGTGTCAAAGGAGACACCGCTACTAATACACTTAAGCCCGCAAAAATGGAAACCGGAGCCGAAATTCGAGTTCCCCTTTTCGTTAATGAAGGTGATATGATTAAAATTGATACCCGCAACGCCAGCTACGTAGAACGTGTTAAACAATAACTTCAACCCTGAAAGCAAATATAACTAACTATGACTTTTAAAGAAATACAAGAATTAATTAAGTTGATTAATAAATCCAACTTAACAGAATTTAAAATGAAAGACGGAGATTTTAATCTCTCTATCAGAACGAAAAAATATGGTAAAAATCGCATGCCTCAGATTATGCAATCATCACCGCAACAAATCGTTCCAGTTTCTGCTCCGATGGCTCAAATGCAGCAGGTGCCAATGACACCTCTCGCTGCTACCCCTTCTGCAAAAGTAGATACGAGCAATGACGCCGGTACTGCTGCTTCGGAAGAAGCCAACGAAAGCGCAGAAGGCAACTATGTAGAAGTGCGTTCTCCGATCGTGGGGACTTTCTACCGATCTGCTTCTCCCGATAAACCACAATATGTAAAGCCAGGCGATACCATTGAGGTAGGAACCGTGGTTTGTATTGTAGAAGCCATGAAATTATTTAATGAGATTGAATCAGAAGTAAGTGGAAAGATTGTCAAAGTGATGCTTGAAGATGCTTCTCCGGTACAGTACGATCAGGTATTGTTCCTAGTCGACCCTAAAGGGTAGTGACTGTATTTTTAATACAGTTTTATTGTTCATTAACTCATTAAAAGACCATGTTTAAAAAAATATTGATTGCCAATCGGGGAGAAATTGCGCTGCGAATTATCCGTACCTGCAAAGAAATGGGCATTAAAACAGTTGCTATTTATTCTACTGCCGATCGTGAAAGTTTGCACGTACGTTTTGCGGATGAAGCGGTTTGTATTGGGCCTCCTTCCTCATCTCTTTCTTATCTTAATATTCCACAAATTATGGCTACGGCCGAAATTACCAACGCCGATGCTATCCATCCTGGCTACGGATTTTTGGCAGAGAATGCTGACTTTGCGGAAGTTTGTACCGAATACGGTATTAAGTTTATTGGACCCAGCCCGGATCAAATCCGTAAGATGGGAGATAAAATAACGGCCAAAGATACCATGATCAAAGCGGGTGTTCCCGTGGTTCCCGGTTCTGATGGGTTGATCAAAGACTTAAAGCAGGGCATCCAAACGGCGAAAGACACCGGATTTCCGGTGATTCTGAAAGCTACCGCTGGTGGTGGTGGAAAAGGAATGCGGATTGTATGGGACCAAGATGGATTTGAAGAAGCCTGGGAAAAGGCTCGACAAGAAGCCAAGGCATCTTTTGCCAACGACGGTATTTACGTAGAAAAATTTATCGAAGAACCCCGCCACATTGAAATTCAGATTGCCGGCGATCAGCAGGGCAATGTCTGTCACCTATCAGAAAGGGATTGTTCTATTCAACGTCGTCACCAAAAATTAGTGGAAGAATCTCCTTCTCCTTTTATGACCACCGCCTTACGTAAAAAAATGGGCGCTGCTGCGATCAAAGCTGGTAAAGCGATTAATTACGAGGGCGTAGGAACCGTGGAATTTTTGGTGGACAAACACCGCAACTTTTATTTCATGGAAATGAATACCCGGATACAGGTAGAGCATACGGTGACCGAGGAAGTAATCGATCATGACTTGATCAAAGAACAAATCAAAATTGCCGCCGGAGAACCTATTTCCGGTAAAAATTATATTCCGCAGATGCACGCTATTGAGTGCCGAATCAACGCCGAAGATCCATTTAATGACTTCCGACCCAGCCCGGGAACGATCACCTCCTTTCATAGTTCGAAGGGACACGGTGTACGGGTAGATACGCACGTTTATGCTGGCTATACGGTACCTCCTTATTACGATTCAATGATCGCTAAACTGATCTGTCGTGCTCAGACCAGAGAAGAATGTATTACCAAAATGGCACGTGCCCTGGATGAGTTTATTGTGGAAGGCATCAAAACAACGGTACCTTTTCACCAGCAGTTGATGCGGGACGAAAGTTTTAAAAATGGTGATTTTCATACCGGATTCCTGCAGACTTTTGAAATGGAAAAGCCCGAAAAATAATTTTCCGACAATAGACTAAGTCTAATATGAGGCAGCTGAAAAAACTTACCCGTTACTTAGTACCGTACCGTAAGTTATTATTTGCCAATATCTTGTCTAATGTTTTAATGGCATTTTTCACCGTGATCAGCATCCCGGCGATTATTCCTTTTTTACATATCCTGATTGGAACGGCACCCGAAGTAGCCGAGACACCTCCTTTTGGGTGGAATGTTCCCGGCATAATAGGTTGGGTGAAATATAGCTTTGCCAGCATGGTGGTCGAACAGGGTAGACCGACTACCCTCAAATATGTCTGCTTTTTTATCGTCTTCATTTTCTTTTTTAAAAACTTATTTCACTACCTGGCTGCGGCTTTTATGGCCCCGATCCGTAACGGTATTGTTCGTGATATACGGCAACAGTTATACGCCAAATTTCTTGATCTACCGCTTAGTTATTATTCTGAAGAACGAAAAGGAGACTTATTGTCCAGACTGACCGTAGACGTTCAGGAAGTGGAAATTAGTATCCTCAGTATGATGGTGACCATCGTAAGAGACCCGCTAATTATGCTGGGTAGTCTGGCGGTGATGATTTATTTTAGTCCGGGGCTGATGTTATTTGTTTTTGGATTGTTAATTTTTACGGTTTTGGTAATCGGGGGTATCGGGAAGCGATTAAAAAAAGATTCAGTGGTTGTTCAGGAAAGTATGGGAGAGATGATTGCTAACGTGGAAGAGTCATTATCAGGTATAAAAATTATTAAAGGCTTCGCCGCTGAAAAATTCAGAAATAAGCATTATACCAGGATTAATAACAATTATCGCAACGCCATGAATCGACTATTGTGGAGAAAGAATCTGGCAAGTCCCTTATCCGAGTTTTTGGGGATTGTAGTTGTGGCAGCCTTGCTATGGTTTGGAGCGCAGCAGGTATTTGTGAATAAACTTTCGGCACCCACTTTTTTTGCTTTTCTATACGCATTTTTTAATATTATCGCACCTGCCAAATCTTTTTCGAGTGCTTATTTTAATGTGCAAAAAGGACTGGCAGCAGCGACCCGAATTGATCAAGTTTTAGAAATTGTGCCGACTATTATCAAATCCAAAAATGCCCAACCATTTTCTGTTTTTGAAACGTCTATTCGGTATGAAGGGGTTGGCTTTAGTTATTTGAAGACGGAAGGCAACGTTCTGGAAGGTATTAATTTAGAAATTCCTAAGGGAAAAGTAATTGCCTTAGTGGGCGCATCGGGAAGTGGGAAAAGTACATTCGTTGATCTACTAGCTCGATTTTATGATCCTACGGTAGGTCGTATTTTGATAGACCATCGGGACATCCGAACTTTAAAAATATCAGACTTGAGGAATCAGCTGGGAATTGTCTCACAGGAGCCGATATTATTTCACGATACAATTTATAATAATATTCTTTTTGGAACCAAAGGAAAGAACAGAGCAGCGGTAATTGAAGCTGCTAAAATTGCGAATGCCCACGAATTTATCATGGCGACCGAACAGGGATATGATTCCGTCATTGGTGATCGGGGAAATAAACTAAGTGGTGGTCAAAAGCAGCGACTGACTATTGCCAGAGCTATCCTAAAAAATCCAGCTATTTTAATCCTGGACGAAGCGACCTCTGCCCTTGACGCCGAGTCGGAACAACTGGTACAGGATGCGCTTAATAAACTGATGAAAAATCGAACTGCGATTGTCATCGCTCATCGTCTCGCCACCGTTCAAATGGCCGACGAAATCTTGGTGCTGGAAGCTGGCCGGATCACCGAACGGGGCAATCATCAACAACTGATGGAACAAAAAGGAACCTACCGCAGTTTGGTTAATTTACAAAATTTGGAAGGGTAAAGAGGATTTACCGAGATTGTCGGCAGGTCTGACAAGGACAGGATTTTATACCTTAAATCTCGCAATTTCAGCCAGATTAAAGCAACTTGTACCCATTAACCAGGTCTTTTAAGAACATTTAACAACGTCTTAGCCTTTTAATTAGTAATTTAGCTTTAATATGCTGTAACATGGGTTTTTAAACAGCTTTGTAAATAATTTAATATGAAAAAAACGCTACTCTTTATATTTACGTTATTTAGTTTCCATTTACTGGGACAAATCACCGTAACCAGTGCCACCTTTCCGGAGATAGGAGATACCCTGCGTACAGCGGTAGATGGTGCTCCGGAAGGAATTTTAATAACGGCACCCGGAGGAAATCAGGTCTGGGACTTTAGCAGTTTACAAGGTGTTACCGCCGAGGCACGGGTACTTCCGGCCTCTGCGGGAGCCAATGCAGATTTATTTCCCAACGCTAATCTTTTATTTCCGGTAGGGGACGACGGAACGGGTGGAGAGACGTACGCTTCTACAAATGCCAGCCTTTATCAATTGGTCGGATATGTAGGACCGGATCCAGCTAATTTGGGGATAAACGTTCGGGTACCTTTTTCTCCTCCGATTGTAGAGCGTAGAGCGCCCATGAATTTTTTCGATATTAATAATTCAGCATATGCTATTTTAGTTGCGTTTCCTACGGATTCTTTGCCGGGTGAGATTACCAATGATCTACCAATTGTACCGGATTCCATCCGACTGCGCGTAGCGGCTACCCGTACGGATGTAGTTGACGGTTGGGGAACCTTATCTATTCCGGGGGGAACTTACGAGGTACTACGCGAAAAGAGGACGGAAATAAGAGAGACAATTGTCGAAGCCAGAGTAGGGATCGGACCTTTTGCTACGTGGGTGGATGTAACCGAGTTTTTGGGTGGTGAGTTTTTAGGACCCGATACTTTGACAACTTATATTTTTGTTAATGACCAGGAAAAAGAAAATATTGCAGAAGTGACCGTTACAAATGATGAGACGGAAACGCCGATAGCGGTAACTTATAAATCCAACGACGTAGTTACCAATGTACGCTACGTGAATACTGGCAGAGCAGATATTTTTGCTTATCCAAATCCAGCGATCAACAATGTACGAATCAATTTTTTGAATATTACTCCTGGTAATTATACTTTTAGAATTTTTAATATCCTGGGTAAAGAAGTGGTGAATAAAAAATATCAGATTAACGGCAATCGCACCGTAGGAATTAATATTGATACACTACAGAAAGGGACGTATTTATATAACCTGATGGATGCCAGAGGGAAAATATTGAAGACTAAAAGGTTGATGGTAATTCGACCTTAAGTTGTTTTTATGCTTAAAACAGGGTTCTTATTTTAAAATTTGATGATTAATAGTATGCTTGCTTCAGACCGTAAGTTGTATTCCTAACTATTCAATACAATAAACAAAGGCGAAAAAGTGACTGATACTGCCTCCGATTACAAAGAGGTGCCAGATAGCGTGGTTATAGGGTAGTTTTTCCCATACAAAAAAGATGGTGCCCAAAGAATAGAATAATCCACCGATTCCTAAAAGAAGGAGCGTGATACCCGGAATGAAAGTCCACATAAAAGGCAGCGTGAAAACGGCGCTCCAGCCCATCATAAAGTACAGGAATAAAGACAATTTTTGGTATTTACCAATCAGGAATACCTTATAGAATATCCCGGCTACTACGAAAAGCCAGAGTACGGCCGCGAAAATCCAACCGTAAAAATGGTCCATGTACAAAAAAATCAACGGGGTATGGGTTCCCGCAATTAAAAAATAAATACAGATATGGTCAATAATTTTTAGAATCCGCCGGCTGCGTTGCGTCGTCACGGAATGGTAGATGGTAGAAGATAAATATACCATTACGAGTGAGCAGCAGAAAATACTAATTCCAAAAACCGCCAAAATACTAGTGGACTGTAAAAATTGATAAATTAGGAATGGCGTTGCCGCCAAAAAAAAGATCAGGCCCAGGCTATGGGTCAGGATATTGGCAAAGTCCTCGCCGGTAAGTTTAATTCGTTTATTCATAGGTATGTAAGTTCTTCCTGGAAAAATAGATAAAAATTAGGAGGATGTCCAGCGGCGTACAGACAATATTTCGTAAAATGTAAAAAGCCGATCTAAATTAATAAATCGGCTTTCGCTTTAAAATGGGTTTTTTTAGGTGATATTTGATCTTAGACCGATCAAAGTATGCTTAGTAGGAACGGGCAGATTCTATCCAACCCAGGCGTAACCGCCGTCTCCTTTTGTTAAATTTAAGTGTTTCATCGTGTGTTTTGTTTAAAATGTTATTAAGGGGTATTTCTATATTTAAAATAAAAGTATTGTATTTTTGTATATGTATTTCAAGAATAATGCCAAACCGTGAAGAATATCCTTAATTTACCCAGTCCATTGGTTGCGTTACAGTCCCATTTTTTAAATAAAAAAGCGGTGAATGTATGGATAAAACGGGAAGATTTAATTCATCCACAGCTCTCTGGCAACAAGTGGCGGAAGTTGGAATTCAATTTGAAAGAGATGAGAAGGCAAGGAAAAAGGGGAATTTTAACTTTCGGTGGAGCCTACTCCAATCATATTTATGCTACGGCTGCTGCCGGACGACTATTTGACTTTTCTACCATCGGGATCATCCGTGGAGAGGCGATTTTGCCACTCAATCCGACCTTATCCTTTGCCCGGGAAGCTGGAATGCAACTGGAATATCTGGACCGGACAACCTACCGGGATAAAGCAAAGGCCCATAAAATCTATCAAGCCCGTTATCCCAATTACTGTATTTTGCCGGAAGGTGGAACAAATACCCACGCAATTCCTGGAAGTGCTCGTACCGCAGCAGAAATCAGGGAACAGCTTTCCCGACTTCCGGACTTTATCTGTCTCGCCTGTGGAACGGGGGGGACGCTGGCGGGAATCGTTGCTGGATTAGACGGCGAAAGTGAGGTGTTGGGCTTTTCTGTCCTGAAAGGAGATTTTCACCAACGCGATATTCAACAATTGCTATTGGAAGCAAATATCAAAGATCCCAAAAACTGGTCGGTCAAAACTGATTATCATTTTGGGGGCTACGCACGACGTACGCCGGAACTAGATAAATTTATCGCAGATTTTAAAAGGGACTATGGCATTCCGCTAGAATGGATCTACACCGGAAAACTGATGTATGGTATTTTTGATTTAATCGAAAAAGATTATTTTCCGAAAGGCAGCAGCATAGTGGTGATTCATACGGGAGGGATTCGGTAGGAATTAGGATTAGAATTAGAATTAGGATTAGAATTAGAATTAGAATTTTTCTGCTACTGTGGAAATGGTCAGTTCAAATATACAATTCAAAACTCAAAAACTCAAAACCCAAAACTTCCTCCTATGGCGTCATTCTCTTCCCATCCCGGTATCGTACCGGAAAAGCATCTGGATAGCCCATACTTTTTGCTTTATTCATCATTTCACGAGCTTCGCTTAAGGTGAAGAATGGAGAAAGTAAAATTCTGGTCCAACCACGATCAGGAAGATATTCGGTATCGATTGTACCGTAAGGTCGAACCTTGTCGTATTCTGCGCTTTGCTCATTAAAAGTAACTACGACCGTTAATTGAACTTTATAGTAGGTGCCGGAATAAGATTTATTGGGTTCTTTAGAAATTGGTGTCGATACGGGCGTCGAAATGCGCGTCGTTGGTGGTCGAGTGGAAGTGGTAGTATTCCTGGTGTTAGCAGAAGTTGAGGTTTGTTTTGTTCCAATCTCAAATTTGTTAGTATAAATTTTCTGATTCGGATCATGCGTATTGAAATCATAAGCAAGGCTTGGATAGCCAGTCTGGGTGACCTCTAACAGGAAGTTGCGTTCCGGGAGTACATCGAATCGAAAATCTTCTGTTTCAAAAAACTTAGCAATCAATAATCGTTTTTGTCCATTGGTCGTAACCTCGTACAAAGCAGCCTTGTACTTTTTGTCTCGACCCGACCGAGTTTTTACCGTTCCTTTGACGAGCATTCCACTGCCAAACTTATTAATGGTATAAATATCTGCATCGTTACTTCCTTCTTTTCCATTAAAATCACGGGTCGAAACCAGAAAAATATTTTCTTTACTATCCTGATAAATATAACCAAAATCGTCAGAGGGCGAATTGACGGGTTTCTTTAAGTTTTCGGGTTTGTTCCAGTTATTCGCATCTCCGTTACTGCGAAATATGTCGAAGCCTCCAATAGTTGGGTGACCATTAGAGCTAAAGAATAAAGACCTTTGTTGTGGATCATAAAAAGGAGTAATCTCGTCTCCGATAGTATTAATTTTCTTGCCTGCATTTTTTGGAAAACTAAAATCGAACTCATCGCTGTCGATTCGTCGGGTCGTATACCAGATATCCATGCCACCGTATCCGTCGGGTCGATCAGAAGCAAAATAAAGAACTTCGTTGTTTCCGTTTTCCACTACGTACGGATACATGGCGGTAGTTCCACCCATTTTAATATATTCCCGCAATTTCGCCGGAGCAGACCAGCTGTTGTCTTTTTTTCGGGTCACGTAAATATCACATTGGGCCCGCGCACCTTTCCAATCGTCATTTTTACAAACTGTAAAGTAAAATCGCTGACCGTCCGGACTAAATGTTCCCTGGCTGAGCGCACCGGCCGCTGCGGCAGGCAATTTTGGTTCGATAGCTACCGACCATTCACCGCCCTCCAGACGAGAACGTAAGATATTTGTTTTGCTGTCTCGGGCGGAGGTGAAATAAAGAATGCCAGAAGCGAAGGGAATCGGTGCAAAATCATTTGCCGGAGAATTTACCGCGTTATCCAATCGGGAAAGGGTAGGCTGTAGTTCCGGATTTTCCATTCCTTCGGCGAGTAAACAACCCGCAATTTCATTGTCTACTAATTTTTGGATTAGGGCTTTATCTGATCCTTTGTAGGTTTGAGCGTAGGTTTTCAGGGCGGCCTTCGCTTCGCGGTAGCGTCCCTGAGATTTGATGGCCCGGCCATATTTCAGACCCGCCAAAGGAAAGTCTTCATCCGACTGAACTTTTCCAAAGGCTCTTTCGGCGCTGACATAATCCCCCGCCTGAAGATAAGCTTCTCCCGCTGCGTTGATAAATTCTTTTTTGCTGGATTTGAGCCGATAGGCAGATTCGTAGGCTTGTCCGGCGGCGCTGTACTCGCCTTTGTTTTCCATTTCTTTGGCAGAACGGGAGAGCTGTTTCCAGTTTTGCCCCAAAAGACCATTACCCACAAAAAGCAATGCTAAAACGATGATATTTATCCGGAAACTTTTCATGTAAACAAATTTAAACAGAAATCTACCTACTTAATCGTAAAAAAAGGTTAAAAGTTGCCGGAAAAAGGTCTACTGACAGAGCGAATCATTGGTATTTATTTTAATAGGGCAACATGTCCAGAAAATTCTGTAATCGACTGATCTATACCAATGGCGATACCTTCATAATGATAGACACCGTTGGAAAGTAGAATCCCTTGATTAGTACCGTCCCATGATTGAAATGGTTCTTTAGAAGTGAAGACTAATTTTCCCCACCGATCAAAGATATTGATCTTATATTTTATTAAATTCTCTAATCTACCAACGGGGGTGAATTTGTCATTAATTCCGTCGTTATTTGGTGTAAATGCATTCGGAAAGTAAAGTGTTGTTTTTGGTGAAATATTTATTTCATTGCAAATGGTATCAACACAACTATACCGGTCGTATGTAGTTAAGCATAAATCAAATGGTGTATATAAATCCAACATTATTTCTGGATCGCGATCATTGGAAAAAAGATAACTGCCTTTAGACCATTCCCAGTATCTGTCAAATGAGGATAAATTATTTAATTGAATGACTGCTGATTCTTCAGATTCTGATAAAATACTCCAGGTAAAGTCGGCGACAGGAGGAGAAGTTACATTAATCAGTTCAGGAAAAGTAGTGTCAATAAGACAACCTAACGGAGAAGTAATAGAAACATAAATATCATGTTTTTTTGATTCAGTAAAAGTATGGTTTGGAGAAATATCAAAACTTTGATGATTGTCTCCAAAATCCCATTCTACTAGGTACTGACTATCAACGGGCGCTGACAGGTTGTTGAATGTGGTAGTTAGAGGTGCGCAGCCTGCTTCCGCTGACGGCGATAAAATGATAATATTTGGAGCAGGTTGATAATTAAATAATTGATAAAAGGTATCTTGACAGAACCTATCTACCTCCACAACATAACCGATGTTATACTGACCAGGTCTAGTGAATAAATAGTAAGTATTTTCTAAATAGGATATAGTGGAATCTTCTATAATCCAGTTGTAATTGGTGTCATAACCTTGGGGTAAAATACTTGTGTTTATTAATTCAATTGGACTATGTTTGCAAGAATCATTGATTACTTCAAATTTTGTGGATAATCCATTAATTGCATTTATTTGGAAATCTAAGGTGTCAATACATAAATCGTTTTTAGCGATAATCATTTGACCATCGTAGCGTCCATTTGTATCAAGTGTATATTCTAAATTCCAAGATGAATCACTCTGTACCAAGGTTGTATTATTTCTTTTTAAACTCCAAGAGGCCATTAAGAGTGCTGCTGTGTCGATGGTAGTATTTTCTATATATAGATTATTCTCATTACATAGGTTTATTATCTTTACTCCATCTATGTTTGTTGAATCAGAAACAATAGATGGTTGAATAATGGGAACACAAGCATCGATGGTTACTAGTATGTCACGTCGTACACGGCCAATCAATGCACCATTTTGATATTCTTCTACGCAGATGCCGACCACAAAAGTGCCAATTATAGTTGGGATACCTGTAAGTGTTCCATCGAAAGGATTGATGAAAAGGCCATTTTCTCCTAATGGACTGTTGAAACTATAGGTTGGAAAAACATACGGAACTATGGGATAAGGAGGGGGGTGGAGTTGACCATCAAAAATGGCATCTAGCGGATTACAAAATGTATATATTAATTGGTTATCATCTACATCTTGTGCACTTTGTGAAACTTCAATTTCCTCACCTACACAAAAAGAAGTCAATGGGTCGAAATCAAAAACAGGACTATTGTTGCAAATCAATTGACCAAGTGCAGTTATTTCTTGAACAAAGGTTGAACCTCTTTCACCGTTGTCAATGATATTTGATACATTCGCTGGGCGGCAACACATTTGAAATACAAGGAAATAGCTATCATTAATTACAGGGAGTTAAAGCTTACAAGCACAGTTTATGGTCTGGATTTTCCAGAATTGAGAGAAGAAAAAATGGCGATGATAGAAGAATTAGATAGTGTAAGATTTGAATACCAAATAGCATTTAGCTATTTATCTTTAGAGATTGGGAAAAAACTCTATTCTGAAGAAAAATATGTTGAAGCAGAAAAGTATTTTGTTGCAGTCTTATCTCATCTATTTTTTAAAGAGCGCTCAATGGAGCGATCATTAAAAGCTGCAGCTAGCTTTAAAGAAGCAGGAGACTACTTACTAAGAATAAGGAAAAATGATCTAGGAAAATTAAAAGCAACTTATTTTCCCCCAGCAATGGAAAAACTAAACAAACAAAAGGAAAGATATATTAATGAACTTAAAAATTAAAATTATGAATTGGTTAAAATATTCGGATAATATCCTCACCATTTTATTCTTGATATTGTTATTCAATATTTCTTTAAAAGGTCAGGATATAACGATAGAATCTGAAAATGTTCAAACATCCTTAAACGGTACTACTACGCCTGGCTTTATAGATTTATCTTTTCATCCTGATATTTATCCTGTTGATATCCAATATTCAATTCCTGGAGGTGGTATGAATTCATTGCTTTTATTTGATGGCTCATTTTTAATTCCTGAGATAATTAACGATGTTGGTAATTACAGTTTTAGTATTACGACAGAATTTGAAACAGATGAAGAGTGCTGCGTAATGTTTGATGTCTTTATTTCAAATTGTTTTGAACTTACATATTCGGGGCTTAAATTAAACGTCTGTAGTGCATTTTCTGAGCCTGGGCCTGACCCTGGTAGTGGAGGCCAAACATTAGTATATGGTGATGGAAATATTTGATCAAAACGGAAATATTATTTGGGTCTGTAAATCGGATGTGAAAAATAATAACGATGAATTAGAAGCAGAGATGCAGGAAACTAATAATGAAGAAAATAATACAGTAGAAAAAGCGAAGTCAGATACTGATGTTTTATCATCTGCCCTGCTATTTCCAAACCCGTTTAGAGATGAGTTAAATGTTAAGTTTTATTCAAATGTAATGCAAGAAATTAGCATTCAACTAATAAATACCAACGGTCAGCGAATCATTTCAAAGAAAATAATGGTTGAAAAAGGCAACAATAAGTTAAACATAATAAACAATTTCAATAGTATCGACGGTTTATATTTCCTGCAAATTATTGAAAATTCTGGAAACATAATTACCAAACAAGTGATAAAAATTGAATAAAATAAATAATATTCACTCATAATTACTAGAAGGGAGTGTCAAGATAATTTGATACTTCCTTCTAATAATTTTTTTTTCCCTCCCTAATAAACCGCCCCACTATCTCCACCGCTACCGGATAAATTTGATGTTCCAGCCTCAATACTTTAGCAGCGATATCCTCCGGTTGATCAGTAGGTAATAACTGGCAACGAGCCTGCAAAATGATATTTCCTTCATCGTATACTTCGTTGACGTAGTGAACGGTCGGACCGCTTTCTTTTTCTTTATTATCAAAAACAGCCTGATGAACATGATAACCGTACATTCCTTTGCCGCCGTACTTAGGAAGTAAAGCGGGATGAATATTGATAATTTTTTTGGGAAATGCTTCGACCAAAAAGGGAGGAATTAACCAGAGAAATCCCGCTAAAACAATCAGTTCAATTTGAGCGGTAGCAAGTTTGATGGTAAAATCTTTATTTTTGTAAAATTCTTCTCGGTCAATTACCAAGGTCTCGATACCATGTTTTTTCGCACGATTCAGCACCCCCGCATTTTTACGATTGGAGACAATCAGGCGAACCGAAAGGTACTCGTGATTTTTTAAATGGTTGATAATGGCTTCGGCGTTGGAGCCTCCGCCGGAAGCGAAGATGGCGATGTTGAGCATGGTAGCGGTTGGTTGAATGGTTTCGTTTTGTGTGAATCTGGTTTTGCTGTGGGTTATTGGTATTTTGCTATTTGCTATTTGCTATTTGCTATTTGCTATTTGCTGTTTGTCCATCCCTAAAATAGGTTGACGTTTTTAGATAATTATAAACCTTCAAAAAGGGAGAGCTGATTATGAATTTCACTATTTTGATTAGAAACAGTGAATACCTTCATCTCAGGTCTTTGTTTTTGTGAAAGTTCTTTG
>CALLLR010000001.1 GCA_938008185.1 uncultured Saprospiraceae bacterium | reverse complement strand
CCAACTCTCACAGGTTACGTAGTCACCAAACCAGTGATGAAACATTTCGTGTGCGACAATTCCGTCGTTGTGATTGTCAATGAGTTCACGCTCCGTTTTTTGTACAAAATCACCGAAAATAACTCCGGTAGTATTTTCCATAGCACCAGAAACATAATCACGAACAATTATCTGACTATACTTTTGCCAGGGATATTTTACGCCCGTTATTTCAGAAAAGAAAGAAAGCATTTCCGGCGTATGGTCAAATATTTTTTTAGCGTCCGTTTTATAAGCTGGCTCTACGTAATATTCGAGCGGAATATTTTCCCAGGTTTCCTTTACAACGGCAAACTCTCCTACCGCGATCATGAATAAATACGGGGCGTGTGGTATATCCATTTTCCAATAATCAGTTCGGGTACCGTCTGAATTTTTTTGGGAAGATTTTAAAAGACCGTTGGAAAGAGTTACATATTTATCATCCACGGTGAGATACATTTCCTGGGTACAACGTTCGTTAGGCTTATCTGTAGTTGGAAACCAGCGAGAGTTCCATTCGGTTTCTCCTTGTGTCCAGATTTGTTGAGGTTTTTCCGGATCTTCGTTCCGTGGATTGATAAAAAATAATCCTTGATCGGAAGTAATAGCAGAACTACCACCCTGGCCGCCTAATTCGGCTGGTTTGGCGGTATAGTCAATCTCCAGTTTATATTGTTCTCCCCTTTTTATGGTTTTGCCAAGTAAAATGGTGAGACGTTCGTTGTCGTATTCGTATTTCAACGGGGCGGACTGACCTGCGTAGTTGATTTTATGAATGTCGAAATCCTTAGCGTCCAGGGTAATTTTATCTACCGCATAAAACCAGGGCTTGATGGTCAGTGTCGCTTTACCGAGTACGTGTTCTTTTTCCCAATCAAATTTAAGATCCAGTGCGGTATGTATTATATCGTTTTCGAGTTTATAGCTACCACGGTAGACGGGAAGTTTATATTCTTCGGGACTTTTAAGGCTATTGGGTTTTTCAGCGGAAACGACCAGGGTATCAAGGTCTCTTTCTTCGATTTCGATGGTACCGCCGTCATAGATGACCTCTTCCGTAACAATTTTTTGGGATTTACAGCCTACTAATAAAATAATAGTGGCAAAAAAGGATAACAAACGAATCATATTAGTCTGGTTTAATTGAACTGCAAAAATAGTCCTATTTAAAATAAATTCAATTAGAAAATGAATAGTGAAGCTAATCTTACAAACATAAATAAATCATATTAATTACAAATTTTATTTTTGTAATTTATTTAGTTATATTTGTGTAATAAATCTCATTACAATTAAATTGATTCACTTGAATAATCTAAAAAATAATGACTCAAAATAACACCGTACAAAATAATATGAGTGACCATTTTCCTTTGTCAGATCAAAAAGGTACAAATTGTAACGTCATTAATTTATCATTGACCCGTCAGTTGGCTAAAAAAAAGAAACCACTTACCCCCGATAAGTTGGTACGGATAGTTGCTCGGCACCACACATTTTTGGCGAGTGGAGGAGCGGGTGGAAAGTGGAAAACGATTTTACTGAAAGGGTTGGTTTTTGGGATTTACGACGGAGGGGAAGGTAGTAAAGGGAAACAGGCAAATTTTGAACATGCCCATATTTTATCTAACTGTTTTTTTAATGATCTGGCACTCCCCTTTTCAAATTGGTGTGGCGTTTTTGCGGATCGATTAAACGCCAGCGGTATTGAATTAAGTCATTCTTTGTTGACGGATGCTTCGTTGGTTTCGGCGAATTTTTCAGGAGCACGTTTATGCAATGCGGATTTTTCGCGGGCGGACTTACGAGGTGCCAATTTCCGGGATGCAGATTGTGCGGGTGTTGATTTTGAAAACTGTGATTTGAGGGGTGCGGATTTTCGCGGGGCGAGGCTGCCGAATGCGAGGTTTCTGGGGGTGCGGTTGGAGGAGGTGAGATATTAGTGAGGGTGTATTGGCTCATTATCGTATCAAATTGTATCAAGCCGTATCATTTTTTCTTATTTCTGTGAATGATGGAAGAAAGGTCATGTATTTTTAAGATAGACTTAAATCAGAAACTATTAAATCAACTCAGTTGACTCACCTAATGATATAAGCAAATCCGACAACCAAAAGGATTTTAAGTAAATTAGTGAAAGAGGAACTAATCGAAAAATTTGGAAAAGGCGCAGGAACAAATTACGCAGTTAAATAAATTTTGAAACAAAAATAAAAACAAACTTATGAAATTAGAAATTGGTTGTGGTAAAAAACCACGTCCCGGCTATCGTACTTGTGATGTACGGGCATTACCCAATGTTGATTATGTATGTACTGCCGATAATCTTCCCTTTGAAAATAATTTTATTATTAGGGTCTGCTCAAAAAAAGAATCCTTGTTCTTTCTTTGGTGAACTGCACCAAGTTTGTAATAATAGAGAGTAATTCCAAGTCCAAGGATAAGAACTCCACGGTGATTCTGGTTCGGGTGGCGATTTAGGGGCGTTATTTTTTCAATGGACAGTTTTTTGCGCGACACCCCATATCCTTAGGGCGGATAGTTCATTTTTTTATTTAAAAATAATTATTGCGTTTTTTCTTCTTGTTCATTATAATAAAATTCTACTACATCCGTAATTCCCCAAAGTTTTAACAATTCACAATTATATTTTGAATGATTTTTATTATTGATGGTATCCCAAGTTAAAACAGAGCAAGGACGGGGAATTTTAAGTTCTTGAGTTGTTGCTTTAGAAATAAGCGTCAGCATCTCTTTTTCACAATCATGTTTACCAAAATTGGGAATATCTATAATTGTAAAGTATAACAAAGTAAAAGTAATTCCGGATAAGAAAATTTTTTTTGCACGACCTTGATAAGCTAACAGTAGATATCTAGAAGAAGAAGAAAAACAAAAAATCAACGCAATAGAAATCGGCATCATCGTATCATAACTTATGATCAGCGGCCGATAATCACGATAACCACCAAAAGGTAATAATAGGATATAGATCATAGAAAGGACTGCAATACCCTTAAATAAACTACATTTAAATGCTGCTTCTTTGTCCTGAAATTTTGATAATAAAACAGTGTTTAGTATGCAAAATCCAAGTAAGAGAGGGAAGGGCAGTTTTGTAGTAAGGTGCTTTAACAGTCCCTTACCCATTAACTGGTATCGTTCGCCTAAAGGAATTGTAACATTGTCTATATTGTAGGTGCCCAAATAAAAGGAATATAAGCTGAGTAAAATGGTCAAAATGGCTATCAGCGAAAGACCACGCGGCATTCTTGAGATTCCTATTTTTAAGGTAGTAACCTTACTTTGATAACTTGAAACATCTACGCTTTTTAGCAACCAAAAGAAAAGTATTGTTGGGAGTATTATCAAAACTAGTGGAGGGACTAATGGACCATTTAATACAATAAAAATACTCAAGCCTATCCACATTAATTTCATCCAATGCGATTGTAGCATTGATTTTTTGTGTATTGCTTGTTGATAGAAGGGAAGAAGAAATAATAAGAATAAAACTAAGGGTAAGCTATAACTAATTGTATAAGTGATTGATTTAAGAATCAATCCTAAATAGGCATAAAACTGAGTATTTTGGATAAATGGAAAAATTAAAAAACTTGTCCATAAGAAGGACAAACTTTTTAACTTGACACCTCTATTAGCATAAATCGCGAAAAGCCATATAAATCCGATCTGAATCAATATTTTTAAGATGGCGCAGGAAATATATATGCTTTCGATAGGATCAAAAAAATGCTGTAATGCGATTGGAATTTTTTTAAAATATTGAGAATGCACCAAGTGAGCAAAATAGCGGTTAGGGTTGGGATAATACTGCCCCTCTAAAATCACTTTCATCCCAAATGGGTCATTTAAGACTTCTTTATAGCTTAGTGTTATACGAGCTACATCACCATCTACCACTTCGCTGTAGTGTTGTAGGAAAGAATATCCAAGGTCAATAGTTAGAATAACGACCAATATAATATAGAACCAATATTTGAATGAGAAAGGAGAATTAGACATGTATTTAAGATGGTTAAATTTAATCTAACGAATTCCCCGAGGCTTTGTCTCGGGTGTCCGCGATAATTTGAAAATACAAAGCTAAGAATAATAAAACACAAAACTTTTTGTTGTAAACAGGTTGTGATAACCAAATAATGGGTGAGAGGAATAATACTTCTCACCCATTTTAATATATATAAGACCTAAAAATTAACGATAACAAAAAAGCCCTCGTTACTTACAAATAACGAGGGCTTTTTTACTAAACAGTAATAAATATCAAACCGCCATATCATACTCTCTCAGAGCATCATTCAAAGACACCTTCTTATCCGTACTCTCCTTTCGTTTTCCAATAATCAATGCACAAGCTACCTGATAACTGCCCGCCGCAAATTTCTTCGTATACGTTCCTGGAATAACCACGGAACGAGCGGGGACTTCTCCTTTATAAGTCTTAGGTTTTTTACCCGTCACGTCAATGATATGAGTTGATTGGGTTAGTACTACGTTGGCACCAAGGACCGCTTCTTTTCCAACTTTTACCCCTTCGACCACAATGCAGCGAGAGCCAATAAAACAATTGTCTTCAATAATTGTGGGTGTTGCTTGTAGCGGCTCAAGTACCCCACCAATTCCAACGCCTCCGCTGAGGTGAACATTCTTACCAATCTGTGCACAGCTACCGACGGTGGCCCAGGTATCGACCATGGTTCCGCTATCTACGTAAGCACCAAGGTTGACGTAACTAGGCATCATGATTACGCCCGGAGCCAGAAAAGCACCGTGTCGCGCAATCGCGTGTGGTACCACTCGAACACCGAGTTTTTTATAATTTTTCTTTAATGGAATTTTATCGTGAAATTCGAAAGCGCCCACTTCAATGGTCTTCATTTGCTGAATGGGAAAGTATAGCACGACTGCTTTTTTGATCCATTGATTGACCGTCCAGTTTCCTTTTTTATCAGGTTCGGCTACGCGAATTTCTCCGGCGTCTAATAGTTTAATAATTTTTCGAATTGCAGTTTTCGTTTTGGCATCTTTTAACAAAGAACGATCATCCCATGCTTTTTCGATAATTGCTTGTAGTTTTTTCATAGAAAAAAATAAATTTTAAGTGGTTTAAAATTTTGTGTATAGAATTTGGCAGTTTTTTTTGCTGCTGATGGGCCAGTTGGCTTTTCTTTAACGCATTCTACGAATGAAGGGAGCCAACGAGCTAATTGCCAACAGGCTAATTAACAATTATATTAAAATAATCGTGGCTATAAATTGCGTACTGAGTCCAACAATAAATCCAGCATAAAGATCCTGTAAATTATGAGCATCGAGGAGCATCCGACAAGTACAAACCAGGCCAGTTAAAAAGAGTACGAGCATGAGCAAAGCGGTGGTACTCATCTGAACTACTCCAAACAAAACGGTATTCAAATAAAAACTATTATAGCTAAAGTATAAAACTGTGAGAACGGTAAAACCTAAAAGGCCACCCATTCCGAGCGCGTGCATGCTTATTTTTGTAAATAAATTAAAAAGAAAGGAGAGAAACAATCCGATGGTCGCACCGAGGGTCCCAATTTTGATGGCCACGGGAGTACTCGGATCCTGATAGAGATTGTAACAAATCCAGATATAAAAAAGGCCGGTCATAATATAAGGAATCGTTCGTTCTTGTCGATCGGGCATGTTAAGGGAAGAGATTAGATTAAGCGCCCGCATCATTAAAATACCGACCATTGGAATTAAAAAGGTGGAGAAAAAGATACTCAACATCATAATTCCCTGATTCTGTCCCGGAAGATACGGATTGACAATCAGTAACAGTCCCATCATGTAGGTTAGCACCAATAATGGATGAAAAACAATGGAAATAAATTGGGCAAAAGATTTTAAAATCATTTCTAGTTAACCTAAACCGAGTAGTGGATTCTACCAGCATTGCAAAGATGGCAAAAAACTATTGCTTTTCAGTTTTTTTAGTGTCAGAATGCAAATCTGGTTCGGTATCATAAACTTGTGAGATGATTACTTCAACCCGGCGATTTTTCGCGCGATTGGCTTCTGTGTTATTTTCAGCATGTGGCTTGGTAGCACCAAAACCAGTGGTAGCAATTCGGAGTGGGCTAATCCGTTTAGTGCCTACCAGATAATTTTTGATGGCTTTGGCCCGGTCTTCTGATAACCTCAAGAGCGCATCTGCATCTCCCTGGTTATCGGTATGGCCTTCGATTCGAATTCTGACATTATAATGTTGTCGCATAAAATCGGCTAATTCGTCAAGTACCGAAAAAGAATTCGATTTGACCGTAGCCGTAGAACGCTCGAAATAAACAGGAGGCAGATCCAGAATTTCTCCTTCTTCAATTTTTACCAATTCCAGATCGATTACTTTTTCTTTAAAATAAACATAGTCTCTCCGGTAGTTCAGTACTTCCTCTTTACCAATGTATCCCGGCTTTTCGGCCATGATCGAAAAGTCCATTCCTTTAGGAACGGAGAGTCTAAAGGTTCCGTCGTCGGCAACGTAAACATTGCGGTAAGATTTATCATGCTTGGCGCCGGAAAGAATTCGGGCATCCACTTTTTTATTGGTTTTGGGATCTACAATTCGGCCAGTAACCGTAACAAAACGTGGTACGGCGGGGGCTATTTTTACCCGGAAAATATCGCTGGTTCCGTCCCTTCGACTGGCAAAATAAAGATAACCCGTTGCTGAATTAAAAAAAGGTTGGCTATCGTCCTGGTCAGAATTGATGGGTTCGATGAGCCGTTGTGGTTGCGTCCATTTGTCCCAACCTTCCCCGTCCCGTCTACACATAAAAATATCATTACCAGTGGCGGAACTACGTCGGCTGGAAGAAAAGAAAAGCGTTTTATTATCTTCCGATAAATAAGGCGTGGTTTCCCGTGCTGCGGAATTAATAGTACTGCCCAGATTTTTGGGTTGACTCCAATTGCTTTCGCCTTTTTTAAAACTAATGTAGAGGTCATTTTTACCACGTGAATCATAATTTTCTAAAGATAAAATCATGGTTCTGCCATCGCTACTCATGGTCATGTTTACGTCCGATCCCGTGTTGTAATAATTTTCAATACCAATTGGTTCGGGAAAAGACCAGTCTCCATTACCCAAATCCCGAACGATAGAAAACCCTTTTTTCATTCCTCCGCTTTCTTCAAATTTATTAATCACCACCAGTTCATTACTGGAAGGGGTAACCGAGCTGACACTGTTGGGCATGGCGTTATTGAGTGGTGGGCCAGGGTGCGTAATCTGATCAAAAGTTCCATTAAGCGATTGGGCGACCCAGATGTCCTGATTAAATTCAGATTGGGAAGGATCGGTTACTTTTCGCTGTCCCATTCGAGTGTAGATGTTTGATAGATAAGCGTTAAATTCTCTTTCCCCCAGCTTTACAGACATTTCCACGCCGTCTTCTACCAGCGATTTGACAAAATCAGGATAGCCAACGCGGGTAAAATACAGGGTATTTCCATCCAAACTTGCTACGGGTGTGATCTCATCGTAAGCATTGGAGTTGATGCCCGTATTTAACTTTTCAACTTCGTATTTTTTTTGCGCTATCGTTATAAAAGGCAACAGGCAGCAAAGGATACTCAGCAATAAACCGAAGGTATTCTTCATAATGGGAGGACTAGTGTTTAAAAATGCGAATAAATATTATAGTGTTGGTAAAAGGTAGATTAGGACTATAAAGTTAAGGAAGTTGTTTAATAAATGCAAAAGCCATTATTTACCCTATCAAGGAAATAATGGCTTTAGGTGGAAGAAGTAGACTAACCGGCTTAGGAAGAGGGAAGTTATTTGTCTTTTGATACTGTAGAGGGTTCATCTCCTGTATCTGCTTCAATTCTAACCACTTTTATTTCAACCCGGCGATTTTGCTGACGTAGCATTTCTGAGGAATTATCATTAAGCGGCTGACTGTCACCAAAACCTTCTGTGATTATTCGATTTTTTGTAATTCCTCCCTTGGTAATTAGGTGTTTTTTAATAACTTCTGCTCTTTCCTGAGATAATCTATTCAATGATTCTTTACTACCCTGATTGTCCGTGTGTCCTTCGATAGAAATAACCAGGGATTTATTTTGGATTAAAATTTCACTTAAATAATCAAGTTCTTCGAAAGATTCGGGTAGAATAACTGCGGTACTTCTTTTAAAGTAGAGTGTATTTAGATCAATCTTGGTTCCTTCTTCGAGCGGGTTGAGTGCCAGATCAATGTGAAATTCTTTAAAGTAAATATCACTTTTTTTGAAATTAAGGGTTTTGCGATTACTCTGATAGCCTGGTTTTTGTGCGAGTATCTGAAAGGTTTTTCCCATGGGAACATCAATTTCATAATATCCATCTGTACTGACAAAAGTACTTTGATAAATACCACTTTCTTTGGAGCGGAGTAATACGGTGGCATCCTGTGTTTTTCTTTTAGAATCTTCCAGAATATTACCTACTACTCTCACCTCTTCGGAAATTGGTGGAGCAATGCTTACCCGAAAAATATCGCTTGATCCATTACGGTCGGAAGAGAAGTAAAGATATCCGGAAGTCCGGTTAAAACAAGGAAACCCTTCATTTGAAGAAGTATTGATCGGAGATAAAAATCGTTTTGGAGACGTCCAGTGAGTCCAACTATCATCCAGTCGATAGACCATAAATAAATCATATCCACCCATGACGTTCTGGCGGTTGGAGGAAAAAAACATTGTTCTTCCATCACTTGATAAAAAAGGTGCTTTTTCGTGTGATTGTGAATTAACGGCAGCCCCAAGATGTATTGGCTTACCAAATGAATGCTCTCCCGTTCGGAAAGCGACAAATAAATCATTACCACCGTAAGCATCCCGGTGATCAAGCGATAAAATAATGGCTTCGCCTTCCTCGGCCACTGCCAGGCTTACTTCCGGTGCGATATTATTATCAATCCCCTGAATAGTGATCGGTTGTGGATCGGACCAGTTGTCTGCTTTATTTTTATGACAAACTGAAAACCCAGGTTGAATACCTCCTTCGGATGGAAATTGATTAATTATAATGGCGGATTGCTCGTTATTATATAATGCGCAGAGACTATTTGGAAAAGCATTGTTTAGTGGTGAGTTGGGATGACTTACTTGGTCTAAGAAACTATTTCTTGTCTGAGCTACCCAGATATCCTGGTTATATGAACTGGTCGCCGCATTAGTGATGGACTTACCAGAAATAGAACTAAAAATTTCGGAAAGTTTTTTATTATAAACATCAGAACTAAGTTTTTGTGATAGATCAACCCCTTTTTCCACCAAAGTTTTATTATAAATAGGATATCCCTGTCGCGTAAAAAACATAGTTTGCTCATTACGAGAGACAATTGGCGCAATCTCGTCGTAGGACCTGGTATTGATATCCAAGTTTAATTGCTCAACTTGTCTCTGTTGCGCAAATGATTCTGCACAAAAAAGCACCAGTGGAAAAAGTAAACCCCATCCCTTCATGAAGTAACTCATAGTTCAGTATGTTTTAATAGAGTAAATGTCAAAATAAGGCCCCCCAAGAGTGACTTGGAAAAGCTAGTTTTCGGTCGTATTTGAACGCAAAAGAGGTTATGTTTTGAGGTATCTGATACGTCAAATTCAAGAAAGAAAAATGTAATGTACCGATCAGGTGTGGTTAGATTCTCATTTGGTAAAAATACAATACAATAATAAATTGCTTTTTTGTATAAAGCAAAAAATAATATGATTTTAACAAATATTAAGACAAAATTTAATGACTTAACGAAATAATGGTGTAAACTCAAACTTATTGCCATCAAATAATCCCAGGTTACTCAACTTTAGTTGGGGGATAACCAGTAGTGCCATAAAAGATAAAGTCATAAAGGGAGCGACTAATTGAGTGCCTAGCTGTTTTCTCACCATATTATCTATTTTCAAATATTGTGCCGCTACGGTAGGTCCGTCAGCGTTGGTCATTATGCCGGCTACTGGTAAAGCTAAAATGTATTCTACTCCTTTGCCAACAGCAGAAATTCCTCCCTTATTTTCGATGATTAAATTCACCGCTCTGGTGATTGATTCATCATCTACGCCTACAGCAATAATATTATGAGAATCATGGCCTACGCAAGACGCAATCGCTCCGTGTTTTAAATTAAAATTATTAATAAAAGCGATAGCGGGTGCTTGATTTTCGTAGCGATTAACTACCGTCATCTTTAATATATCCTTTACGGTATCGGATTCAACAAATCCATTCTCCCGCTTAACTTTTGTCCAAAATGTTTTCGTAACAATCTCTCCATCAATGGCTTTTATCACCTGCATCTCGGATTTGTCCGTAGTGATCTGAAAGTCAGAGGCGAATTTTTTGGTAGTATTGAAATTGTTGATTATCGCCGCTTTTTGAGTAGCAAAAGTACATTTTCCTTCTTCCGCAACCAGACTTCCCTCAATATAAGTTTGCTTAACTTCAAAAGTTTCCAAATTTTCTACGACAATAAAATCTGCTGGATCGCCCACTTTCAATAAACCTACTGGTAGTCCATAGTGAGTTACTGCATTAAGACAAGCTACTTGCAGAACATCATACAAATCATGTCCTTTGGCAATTGCTCTACTGACCAATTGGTTGATATGTCCTTCCAGCAAATCATCTGGATGTTTATCATCCGAACAAAACATCATGCGGTCAGCGTAGGCTGGTATCAAATCCACTAGCGCAGAAAAATTTTTAGCGGCACTCCCTTCCCGAATCAAAATTTTCATACCATAATCCAGTTTATCTAATGCTTCGTCTTTGGTAAAACATTCGTGGTCGGTAGAAATACCCGCAGCGATATATTTTTTAGCATCTGCTCCACGGAGTCCGGGTGCGTGACCGTCCACTGGTTTTCCGTAGCGGCGCGCTATAGCAATTTTTTCCATGACCATTTTATCTTCAAATAAAACGCCAGGATAATTCATCATTTCGGCAAGATACAAGACCTCTGGATTCTTCATGAGTGTTTCAATATCAGCAACATCCAGGGTTGCTCCGGCAGTTTCAAAAGTGGTAGCTGGAACGCAAGAAGGGGCGCCAAAGTTAAATTTTAGTGGCACCGTTTTTCCATTTTCGATCATGTATTCTACCCCTTCCATTCCCATTACATTCGCGATTTCGTGGGGATCCGAAACGGTGGCTACCGTCCCGTGTACGACCGCCATCTTCGCAAATTCAGAAGGCACCAGCATAGAACTCTCTATGTGTATATGAGCATCTACAAAGCCTGGCAAAATGTATTGGTAACTCTCACCAGGTACGGGCACCACCGACTGAATGATTCCGTCAACTATAGAAATAGCTCCGTGAAATATAGTCTTATTTGGAATGTCAATGATATTGCCTGTAATGGTCATAAAAATTTTATTTCAGAAGTTGTTTGATACGGTTGTGTTTACTAACGGTGGTAGTAGAAGGCGAGCAATTTTTAACTGCCGCTTTCTTTTCAATATTTTCTACCCGATTGTCTGGATTTGGGTGAGTACTTAAAAATTCGGGCGTGGAACTGCTACCTGATATTTTTCTGAAAAATCCAGCTGCTCCTGCTGAATCGTATTTGGTATTACAAAGATAGTTAACAGAGTAGGTGTCCGCCTCGGTTTCGTGATTTCTACTAAACTTCAAACTGGTTATACCCGCAAGTACCTGCTGAACAGCTCCGTTACTGGCACTACCCGTTGCAACCGATAAGAGGGTGGAAACACCGTAAGAACTGGTCATTTGTCGAGTGGAATGGCGAAGATCAGCGTGCGCAATTTCATGCCCCATCACACCAGCCAATTCATCTTCACTATCTAGAAATTTGATAAGTCCAGTATAGACGTAAATATACCCACCAGGAGTGGCAAAAGCGTTTAAAGTTTCTGGATCGTCAATAATTTTTACCTGCCAGGCGAAGTCATCCTTATATTTGACGTTTCCACTATTGAGAATATTGTTGGTAATATTTCGGATGTAAGTGTAAACTTCTTGGTTGCCCTGCTCGGATAATAATGGATAGGAACCAGGTTCATTTGCTATTTGGTTGCTAACTTGTAGACCGAGTGCCTTATCATCTTCAATAGAAAAGAGGTTTATCTTTTTTAGGGAAGAACAGTGCCACGAAGTAAGAGCAGCTGCTACAACGATAAGGATAAATAAATTTCTGATATTCATAATATTTTTTTTGGTGAAAGTATCTATAATTTTATAATATTGCCCCGATGCCGACGGCGAGGTATTCCGCCACTATTTTATGAGACTTTAAATATAGTCCAAGGTAAAATCGGGTGGTAGGTTTTCCAATTGCCGGAAGGTAATAACGCATGGCTAACTTAGTGTAGAGAAACCATCCAGTACTAAAATCATAACCCGGAATATAGGTACCCACTTGTCCGTAAAGGCCAACGTTTCCTAATAAAAACTCATCCGCCACAAATATACCTAATCTTGTCGCAGCCCGTCGGGCCGCTCCTTCAGAATTAAAACCCGAGGTATGTAGCCCAAAAGTATAGACTGCTTTATTATATTCATAGTCTATTCCCATTGATAGTTCCTGCACCGCAGATAATCGATACACACCGGATAGTGAAGCTACGTAAAAAGGATAACGTGGTCCTCCAGCCGGGCTTAGTTCTTTGTATGCCAGATCCAGGTGCATCGACAAACCCCAGCGTTTTTTCAGCGGCTCAACTTCGTGGGTAATAAAGTCTTCTGCATTGATTGGATTGGGTGTAAAGACGGTTCCGATGGTGATGGCGGGAATATTAATCCCAAAATTTGGCAGTTGCGAAGCACCATTCGAAAGATGGGTAAAGCTAGCACCAAGATTAATCTTCCATTTTTGATTAACTCGATAACCCAACTGCCATTTAAAAGTATTAAGGCTGTTCACGTTTGATCCAAGGGCGTTGTTTTCCGGATTATTAATTGGATCAAATCGTTTGCTTACGTAGGCAATTCCCCAACCCAATTGAAAATTACTATCCAATCGGTTTTTACTAAAAAGTGGAAAAATAATATTAGGAACTATCCCTATCGCTTGTCCAAAAATATCATTATTACCCAAGTGATAGTAAAATAAAGCCACTCCTCCCTTTGGATAATTTAATTGTTGATGCCAATTTTTTTTCCCGTATTTTTTATTAGTAAAATTGAGTTCAAACCCAGTGCTGAGGCTTTCCACAGGGAAAAGCAACTTTGGAGTATGTTTAAAAATTTTCCCTACGTGTATTGTTGGTTCCACAGAAATCCCCTTTCCCCACTGAGCAAAACTTATAACCGGAATCAGGATTAATAGCAATGGGACTAATGTACGAAGCTTCATAACTGTGTTTAATTTTTTTGATCTCTTAAAAATTGAACAGTAGCCTCAATATCTTCCGATAAGATTCTATCTTTAATCAGAGGAGCCACTTTTTTTCGGTACGCAATAGCTACTTTTTCCAGAGAACTACTTGTCTTAAGTGGACGTCTAATATATAGTGCTTGTGCGGCGGACATCCATTCGATGGCCAGAATACGTTCCAGATTATCAATCATCCGGTATAAGCGGGTGGCTCCGTTGGCGGCCATACTCACATGGTCCTCTTGGCCATTACAAGATACGATAGAATCTACGGAGGTTGGTGAAGCGAGTTGTTTATTTTGACTAACAATAGCCGCAGACGTATATTGTGGAATCATCAGTCCGGAATGTAATCCAGGTTTTTGAATTAAAAAAGGAGGCAAATTGCGTTGACCATTGATGAGTTGGTAAGTTCGCCGTTCCGAAATACTGCCAATTTCGGCGCAAGCTGTCGCCAGATAATCCAGTGCGAGGGCAATCGGCTGTGCGTGAAAATTACCGCCGGATAAAATATCATCTGAATCTGGAAAAATGGTTGGATTGTCCGTTACCGAATTCATTTCAATCGAAATAACTTTTTCCACATGAGCCAGTGCATCCGTACTGGCGCCGTGGACCTGTGGAACGCAACGGAAAGAATACGGATCCTGAACGCTCTCTTTTTTTGCCTTTGCCAGCGGACTTCCCTTCCGCCATTTTCGAATAGCGTTGGCAGTGGATAATTGTCCGGGATGAGGACGAATAATGTGTAATTTTTTATTGAACGGTGTTGTCTGACAGTTAAAGACATCAATTGAGAGAGCGGCGATCATATTGGCTTGTCGCAGTAATTTTTGAAAACGGATACACGCCCATAATCCATAAGCTGTTGAAAATTGAGTGCCATTCAGCATAGCCAGACCTTCCTTAGCTTGTAGATGGAGCGGTTTCCAACCAAATTTTTTTTCCAGTGTTTTGGCAGTGTATAATTTACCTTTGATCCTGACTTTTCCTTCTCCGATAAGTGGTAAGGCTAAGTGAGCGAGGGGCGCCAGATCGCCAGAAGCTCCGAGCGAACCTAACTGGAAAATCTGCGGTAAAACGCCTTCATTGTAGAAGTCTACGAGCCGTTCTACCAAGGCTAGTCGTACTCCAGAATAGCCCAGCGATAAATTTTTTATTTTTAATAATAAAATCAGTCGAACTACTGCTTCCGGAACCTCATCACCTGTACCACAGGCGTGAGACTTGATGAGATTGGATTGTAATTCGGTAGTTTCTTCTTTGTTGATTTGAATATTACAAAGAGAGCCAAAGCCTGTATTTATGCCGTAATAAAGGCGATCTGAGTCGGCTAGTTTATTAAAAAGAAATTTATGACAATTCCTGACGGCTTTTTTAACTTTCGGATTGAGACGTAATGGACGGGGATTTTCTAAAAGGGAGAAAATATCGGCCATAGTCAGTGGCTGGGTAGAAATGATTAATTCTTTAGGCATAGGTTGGTTTACTTAAGTTTGAAGGCGGGGTAAAATTAAGAAAAAGTTAAATGCTATTTATCTCCGTTAAATTATCGTTAAAGCAGTTGGTGAAGTTTTAGATAAAACGTACATAATTGTATGAAAAACAGTAAGTTGTAGAGTATTTTGTTCAGTAGTCAACTTTTTGGGGTGCAACCAATCACAGAAGTTACAGTCTAATTGAATAGAGTGTGGAGCTTCACAATAAAATCGTAATTTTGCGCTTTTATTTTAAGAGACCAATAAAACTTCCAATAACATTAAAAAAAATATTATGATTTTTATGAAAACCCTTAAAAGAATTTTAATTGCTGGTGCTTTATTTTTAGTCATTTCCAGTCAGATGGTGGCGCAGCGAATTGCAACGGTAGACGTTACGGAGGTACTGGAAAGTTTATCCGATTATAAAGCAGCTCAAACGGAACTGGATGAGGTATCTGCGCAATGGCGCCGTCAGATTTCCGAAAAGTATGACAAGATCAAAGGTCTTTATAACAAATACCAGGCAGAACAGGTCTTGATGAGTGAAGAAATGCGTAGCCAAAAAGAAGATGAAATCATGGCTCGTGAGAAAGAAGTACGGGAGATGCAAAAAGATAAATTTGGCCCCGAAGGAGCTCTTTTCCAGAAGAGAAGAGATTTGGTACAACCCATACAAGATCGAGTTTACGGAGTTATCGAAGACTTTGCAAATGATAAAGGATACGATTTCATTTTGGACAAGAGTAGTACGGCTGGATTGATATTCGCCAACGAGCGATATGATAAGACCGCGGAAATTATTGCAGCACTAAAGTAACTCCCCTATTTAGGGTATAAAATATATGTAATGAAATGGCTATTTCAGAGCCGAATAAAAGTATTATCTTTGTCGCCGCAATTATTTTTATTGTGGACTAGAAAATTACACAAATTAAAAAATTAATAATATCATGAAACAACTTATGAAAATCAGTTTCCTGCTTTTTGCTTTCTTTACACTAAGTTTGAACTTAAGCGCACAAAAATATGGATACGTTAATTCCGATTTGATTTTATCCGAAGTTCCAGAATTTAAGCAAATGGAGCCACAACTTGAGTCCCTGCAAAAAGTATTGCAAAAGAAAGGTCAGAAGATGGTGGAAGACTTGCAGCGGGAAGTTCAGATAGCTGAGGCAAAAAACCAAAAAGGAGAATTGAGTCCGATTCAGCAAGAAAATACACAAAAAGAATTGCAAGAAAAGCAAAGCAAAATCGTTGAATTTGAACAAACGATGCAGCAGCAGTTACTAGCTAAGCGTAACGAATTACTGGAGCCAATCCTGGTGAAGATTAATGATGCGATTACGGCAGTAGCTAAAGCAGGCAATTACACTATGTTATTTAATGGAAGCCCCGGTGCCGGGATTCTGCTTTACGCAGACGAAGCACAGGATGCTACCGCAGCCGTTAAGGCACAACTAGGTATGTAATTTTTGAATTTGACAAAAACGCCTCATAAAAAGCAGCCTATTGGAGTATTTGACTCTGGCATTGGCGGCCTCACGGTCGCCAATGCTATTAATAGGTACCTCCCAAAAGAAGAAATTATCTATTTCGGCGATACTGCACACCTTCCTTACGGTGATAAATCGGCAGATGCTATTCGTTATTATTGTCTGAAAATTGTGAAATTTTTGCTGGAGCGTGATTGCAAAATGATTGTGATCGCTTGTAATTCTGCTTCCTCGGCGGCTTATAATGTATTGGTTGATTTCTTTCCCGGAGAAGCTATTTTTGTAAACGTAGTAGACCCATTAGTGGCGGGGGTGGTCGAAAAGAATTATCGAAAAATAGGTGTTATTGCTACCAAAGCGACGATTCGTTCTGATGTGTACCAGCGCAAACTACGGGAACTGCAACCAGGATTGAAGGTGGCCGCCCTGGCGACGCCACTATTGGCACCGATGATTGAAGAAGGATATTTTGATAATCGGGTAAGCCAGGTAGTCATTGAAACCTATCTTTCAAATAAAGCTTTTGAAGACATCGAGGCATTGCTCCTGGCGTGTACGCATTATCCACTAATTCAAACAGATATTGCAGATTTTTTAGGGGAAGGCGTGGAGGTGCTTGATTCTACGCTATTTACCATACGGGATATAGAAAATAAACTCAGAAAACAAGATCTATTGAACGATGAAAAAAAGAATGCGCATCAGTTTTATGTTTCAGATTATACTCAGTCTTTTGAAGAAACAACCCGTCTTTTTTATAACGAGCATCTACAACTAGATCACTATGCGATCTGGTAATTATTCCATCTAGTACTCCGTGCACTAGATACATATTTGAGGCATATTTTACGATTAAAGAAGCAAACAGTGGAATGAGATCGTTATAGTTTCTATCTTAGTGCTTTTTCGGATACTTACTATTCTTTTTATGTTTACACAAATTCATTACCCACGTGCGATGTCAGGCGAGACACTGGACCAGTATCTGGAACAAGGTTGGTTTAGAATGGGACAAATGATTTTCACCTGTCAGTTTTTATGTTTTCACGGAGCGTTGTATACCGCACTTTGGGTAAGACTGAGCTTACCCGAATTTGAATTCAGGAGAGGTCAACGTAAGTTGATGAACCACAATGGTCGTAAATTTAGAATTGTATGTCGGGAGGCTGTTTTTGATGAAGAG